>OMRN01000355.1 GCA_900313265.1 uncultured Lachnospiraceae bacterium
AAGAATTCCGAGTTTCCAAAGTTCCTCGTTCAGCTCTTCCATGTAAGCCTGTACACGGGGCTTGATGATTCCGAAGTAATGATCGTCTATCTCCTGACCCTTCGGTGCTTTTGCTCCGAATAAGGTTCTGCCGCTCATGCGGAGGTCAAGACGTTGGTCATACATTTCCTTGGTGATTAAGAAGTACTCTTGCTCCGGTCCTACCGAAGAGGTAACTCTCTTTGCGGTATCGTTTCCGAATAATCTTAAAATTCTGAGTGCTTGTGTATTCAGCGCTTCCATGGAACGAAGAAGCGGTGTCTTTTTGTCAAGTGCCTGTCCGCCGTATGCACAGAAAGCTGTGGGGATGCAAAGAGTCTTTCCTTTGATGAATGCATAGGAGGTAGGATCCCAGGTTGTATATCCTCTTGCCTCGAAGGTAGCGCGGATTCCGCCGGTCGGGAAGGAAGATGCATCGGGCTCGCCCTTGATGAGTTCCTTGCCGGAGAATTCCATGATTACTCCGCCGTCCGGAGAAGGACTGATGAATGAATCGTGCTTCTCAGCGGTGATACCGGTTAACGGCTGAAACCAGTGTGTGTAATGGGTTGCGCCCTTCTTAAGCGCCCACTCCTTCATGGCCTCAGCCACGATATTTGCTACACTGACATCTAATGTTGCTCCTTCATCTATGGTTTTCTTCAGAGACTGGTATACCTTTGCGGGTAAATTGGCTTTCATCTCTCTGTCATCAAAAACGTTACATCCGAAATACTCTTTTACAGTTTCCATAGTGTTCTCCTTTCAATGAGAAAGCGCCATTCCAAACCTGTAATTTTTTTGGAATGACGCCGTTGTCATGAATTTAATATTTGATTTTTGTAAAGGTGACCTTTCGAAGTTCCGGATCTTCGAAAGTCCCGGAATAAAAAAATGCGCCTTCGAGAAAAATATTCTCAAAGACGCCATTGCCTTTACACGAATTAAAATACACCTATCTTTTTTTCTTGTCAACAACTTTTTTAAAAAATTTTTTCCGGCTTATCTCCGGACGTTTATTTATTTTAGGAATTACTTACCTTGTAACAAAAAACATCGCCAGAAACATAATGCCGATATATTCAGCAGATAATCGGAATAACAAACAGAAAAACAAATAACGGACATGAAATGCGAATAATATTAACCGTATATATCAAAATACGAATAATACTAACCGTACGTATCGATGATGGTTCTTGCGACCATCTTCCGGCTTACACCGTGATCCATGGCTTCCTTGCCGATCAGGCGGTGCGCCTCTTTCTCGGAAATATGCTTCTGCTCCATCAAAAGGATTTTGGCCTGGCTGACCATTTTGACTTCTTCCATCTTGTCTTCAAGCTTCTGCATCTTCTCGACGTACTCTTTCATACGCTCCTGCGTGGCAAGAAGGAAGCGGATTCCCTTGGAAATATTATCCGGTGCCAGCGGCTTTAAAATCACCATGATGGCATAATCCGCCACATAATCCCAGATGGAATCGTAGATTTCGGGCGGTGTTGCGATGATGACGGAAGACCCGTAATCTTCGACAATATCCATTGCCAGGTCATATCCCATTTCGTCACTGAGCGGCGCGTTTATGATGACCAGCTCGTATCGCTTCTCCAAAAGCGCACGTCTTGCCAGGGTTGCTGTCTTCTTTTTGTCCATGAAAACCAGGCCCTTCTCAGGAAGAGCCGCCCGCACCTTTGCATCGAACTGATCCGAGCCCGACACGACCAATATGTTATTGCGTCGTTGTAAATTACCCGGCATGTATTTTATTCTCTCGTTTTTCCGGAAGCCTCACCGTGAAAAATTCCCTCACAGTCATGCTTCCGTTTTTTCAGCCTACAGATGTAGTCCGTTCATTTTTGTTCCTGCAAATCCGAAAATAACAGATTCACGATTTTCTGCCCCTCATGGACAGTGTTCCTTAAAGCGTATACTCCTCGATGAGTTCCGCAGGCAGAACCGCCTTGACAAACTCGCTCTCCATGGCAATACGAACCGCTTCCCTTCTCGACTTCGGAAGCATGGCTCCTTCGTTCATGTTTTCGGGAAGAGGCATTTTCTTCTCGACGCCCTCAAGGCCCGCATAAATTAAAAGCGCGTATACAAGATAGGGATTGCTCGAAGCATCGGGCGAGCGAAGCTCCGCACGCACCCTGCCCATGTAAGGTTCCACATACATCAGTTCCGTGTCGTCGTCGTTCGACCAGCTGACTTTATCCGGTGCCGTCGAGTTTCCGAAACGTGTATAGGATGCCTCCGCGGGATTAAGGAAAATCGTGATGTCGCGGATTTTATCCATGATGCCTGCCGCCACGTATTTGACGACGTCATTGCCGTCCTTATCCGTCGCGTATATATTAATGTGATATCCGTTGCCCGGCTTGTCGGATAAGGGCATCGGTGAAAAATCGGCAATCAGACCGTTCCGGTCCGCAACCGTACTGACTACCATCTTGTAGGTAATCTCCTGATCGGCTGCCTTAAGCGGTTTGCCGAAGTGGAAATCGATTTCGTTCTGTCCGGGTCCGCGCTCATGATGCGACCGCTCCGGTGTTAAGCCCATACGCTCAATCGTCAGTGAAATCTCACGGCGGATATTTTCGCAGCGGTCAAGCGGCGCAATATCCATATATCCCGCCTCGTCATACGGCTCCTTCGTCGGATTTCCGTTTTCGTCTTTCTTAAAAATATAAAACTCCGTTTCCGATCCGAAGCGGAATTCGATGCCGGCCTCGTTCGCCTTTTCGATGGCTTTTTTCAGAAAAACTCTCGTATCGAGTTCAAAAGGCTTTCCGTCCGGCGTATATAAATCGCAGAACATACGAAGAACTTTTCCTCTGTCCGGTCTCCACGGAAGAACGGTCAGCGTCGATGCGTCGGGTCTTAAATACAGAAGACCGTGCGGGCTGTTTTCAAACCCCGCAATCTCCCTGGCATTCACCGGAATGCCTTCTTCAAAGGCTCTCGGCACCTGCCCCGGCATGACGGAGATATTCTTCTGCACGCCAAACGCATCGCGGAACGCAAGACGGATAAACTTCGCATCTTCTTCCTCGATGTATTTCATTACTTCACTGAGTTCGTAAGCATCCATATTCTTTTCCTCTTTTTCCGGAATTATACTATCTCTCTTCCAGTCCTCCCGGTCCGTCACTCTCTGTCATGAATGGAACGCAACATAAAAACCAGTTACACGCACGGAAACGGACCGTTTTATGGCAGTTTAAAATCATTTCGCTTAAAGATTACCACAAAAACTTCCCTCCTGTCACGAAAATCACATAATTTTCACGGAGTTACAGATACAACGCGAATGTCGTATGATTTACAGATTCGTATATCCCATCAGATCCTCATCTACTTCTTTCGCGGCGGCTCTGCCTTCCGCAATCGCACGTACAACGAGACTCTGGCCGATATGCATATCGCCAGCGGTATAAATTCCGGGCACAGAAGTGCGGTGCTTTCCGGCTTCCGTTTTTACGTTTGTTCTGCCGTCGGTTTCCACACCGAAGGCTTCGGTCACATACTGCTCACTGCCAAGAAAACCTGCCGCAATCAGCACAAGGTCCGCGGGAATATTTTTCTCGCTTCCTTCTACCGGCACCATCTTCATCCTTCCCGTTTCCGGGTCTTTCTCGGATTTTAGGGAAACAATCGTAATCTCTTTTAAATTGCCCTCATCATCTTTTATAAACTCTTTGACGGTCGTCTGATAAATCCGGGGGTCTTCGCCGAATTTCCAGATTGCCTCTTCCTGGCCGTAGTCGGTTTTAAGAACCCTGGGCCACTCCGGCCATGAGTTGTTCGGAAGTCTCTCCTCCGACGGTTTCGGCATCATTTCAAGCTGTGTCACGCTTTTTGCACCGAGGCGGATGGAACTGCCCACGCAGTCGTTTCCGGTGTCTCCGCCGCCGATAACCACCACATTTTTATCTTTTGCCAGTTCGTACGGAACATCCTTAAAATCGCTGTCAAGAAGCGCTTTCGTCACCTGTGTCAGGAAATCCACCGCAAAGTAAATTCCTTTGGCATCCCTGCCCGGTGCATTGATATCACGCGGATTCGACGCTCCACACGCCAAAATAACCGCATCGTACCGGGTGCCTGTCACTTTTGGGTCAAAAGTGCCTGTCACTTTCGCCCCCTGGGTGCCTGTCACTTTGGTGCCCAAAGTGACAGGCACCCCAACTGGCACCCCAACTTCATCCACTCCCACATTCGCGTTCACCACAAATTTCACGCCCGCTTCTTCCATCATCTTTACTCTGCGGTCGATGACGGATTTGTCGAGTTTCATATTGGGAATACCATAGCGGAGCAGACCGCCGACACGGTCTTTCCTCTCAAAAACGGTAACCTCGTGTCCTCTGCGGTTTAAAAGCTGTGCTGCAGCAAGCCCGGAAGGACCGCTTCCGATTACCGCAACCTTCTTGCCGGTACGTACGGCCGGCGCCTCTTCTTTTACGAGGCCGTGCTCAAAAGCATATTCAATGACGGCTTTCTCATTTTCCTTCGTGGATACCGGGTCCGTATGCAGACCGCAGGTGCAGGCCGCCTCACAAAGTGCGGGGCAGACTCTCGACGTAAATTCCGGGAAGGAATGCGTAATTGCAAGCCTCTCGTAAGCCTGTTCAAAACATCCCCTGAAAACCAGATCGTTCAATTCCGGCACGAGGTTATGAAGGGGACATCCCGACATCATGCCCGCAAGCATACAGCCTGCCTGACAGAACGGAACGCCGCAGTCCATACACCGCGCTCCCTGCTTTTGCTGCTCTTCCAAAGAGAGTCTTTCGTGAAACTCCTTAAAGTCCTTTACTCTTTCTTCTTCCGGAATCACCGGACCGTTCTCACGTTTATATTCCAAAAATCCGGTCGCTTTACCCATACCAGCCTCCTATATATTATTTCCCAGCCATAATCTCATTAAATGCTTTCAGTTTCGCATCTTCCGTGCCGAGACCCTGTGCTTCGTATTTCGCGATGCACGCCATCATCTTCTTGTAATCGCCCGGAATGACTTTCTTGAAATGTCCGGCATATTCGTCAAAATTCTCAAGAATCTTCTTTCCTTTCAAAGATCCCGTACTTGCCACATGTTTTTCGAGCATGCTCTTAATGCGGGCTAAATCGTCCGATTCAAGTGCCTCCATGCTGACAAGCTGCTTGTTTAAATTGCGGTACAGATGATTCTCCTCATCGAGTACGTACGCAACACCGCCGCTCATACCGGCTGCAAAGTTCTTTCCGGTGGTACCGAGAATCAGCACACATCCGCCGGTCATGTATTCACATCCGTGCTCGCCGACGCCTTCGACAACCGCCGTTGCTCCGGAGTTTCGGATACAGAATCTTTCCCCGGCCATACCCGCGATATACGCTTCGCCGCTGGTTGCACCGTATAAAGCAACATTTCCGATGATGATATTTTCCGAAGGATCGTACTTTGCTTCGGCAGGTGCATGTACGATCAGTTTTCCGCCGGATAAGCCTTTTCCGAAGTAATCGTTGCTGTCACCGGTAATTGTAAGCGTTAAGCCCTTCGGAATGAATGCTCCGAAACTCTGTCCGCCCGAACCCGTACAGTTGATTTTGATTGTATCTTCCTTCAGTCCTTCCGGATGGTTTCTCGTGATTTCCGCACCGAGTAACGTGCCGAATGTCCGGTCCGTATTGGAAACGGCAATTCCGAATTCGCTCTTCTTTCCGCTTTTTACCGATGCCTGGATTTCTTTCTGACTTAACAGGAATTTCTCATCCTTGGTTTCTTCCAGTTTAAAATCAAAAATCTTGTCTGCATGGAAGGTGGATTCCTCGCGGCTTACTCCGGACATATCCGTTAAAATTCTCGTATAGTCAAGATGTGATGCTTTTGAACCCGAAGCAATTTCTTTCTTAACACGAATTAAATCGGTTCTTCCGACCAGTTCCTCTACGGAACGTACGCCGAGTTTTGCCATATATTCACGCAGTTCTTCTGCGATAAATCTCATGAAATTTTCCACATATTCCGGTTTTCCCGCAAAACGTTTGCGAAGCTCGGGATTCTGTGTGGCAATGCCCATCGGGCAGGTATCCTGATGGCAGACTCTCATCATCACGCAGCCCATGGTTACAAGCGGTGCCGTCGCAAAACCGAACTCTTCGGCTCCGAGGATGGCTGCAATGGCAACATCACGTCCGCTCATTAATTTTCCGTCGGTCTCGATCATGACCTGATTACGAAGTCCGTTTAAAACAAGCGTCTGATGTGTTTCGGCAAGTCCTAACTCCCACGGAAGTCCGGCATTGTGAATCGAACTTAAAGGAGCCGCACCGGTTCCGCCGTCATAACCGGAAACCAGAATAACCTGTGCGCCGGCTTTTGCAACACCCGCCGCGATGGTTCCGACACCGGCTTCGGATACAAGTTTGACGGAAATTCTCGCATTTTTGTTTGCGTTTTTCAAATCGTAAATTAACTGCGCCAGATCTTCAATCGAATAAATATCGTGATGAGGCGGAGGCGAAATTAAGGATACGCCGGGCGTGGAATGTCTGGTTTTCGCAATCCACGGGTAGACCTTCTTTCCGGGAAGATGTCCGCCTTCACCGGGTTTTGCGCCCTGTGCCATTTTGATC
>OMRN01000166.1 GCA_900313265.1 uncultured Lachnospiraceae bacterium
AAGCATCCATCTTTTCCTTGGCTTCTTTCTGTTTATCAACAGAAGCCGCATCCACGCCCTCGGCGTCTCCGAGATCGGAACGGATGGCTGCTTTTTCCTGACGGAGTTTTTCCTTCTCCGCCTGTATTCTTGCCTCTTCTTCGGCAATCCTGCGCTCTTCTTCAAGTCTTGCCTGACGCTCGGCTTCGATTCTGGCTCTTTCTCTTTCTTCTGCCTCAATCTCGGCTCTGCGGCGTTCAAGCATCTCCTGAACACGCTTCTCTTCTTCTTCCTTCTCACGGCGGATTCGCTCACGCTCCTCGCGCTTCGCTTCTTCAATACGACGTTTCTCTTCAAGCCGCGCTTCGCGCTCCTGACGGCGTCTTTCCGCCTCTTCCGCGATGGCAAGTTCTTCTAAGCGCTTTCTTTCCTTCTCGTCATAGAAATTACGCTCAATTTGTAAAGCCTTGTCAATCTGTGTAAAAATCTCATCGGAATTATCCGGAATATTCGCATTTACAAACGAAACCAGACCGTCGCCCTGCACATAGCCGACCGACTCGGTTGTCTGAATGTCATAGTGTCCGCTAAGAAGTTCCGAGCCGTACTGTTTAACAACCTTCGGCTGAATGCTCTTGAACTTCTTGGTTCCGAGCGGTGTATATTCCTTTGCCTTTTCACCCTCCTCCGAATAGGTCTTAAAAAGCAATAGTTCACAGGCAAGCAGACGGTTTAAATCCGCCACATACTCGGGATTCGGACGAACCGCCGTATCTTCCACGTTGATTTCATAACCGACCTTATCATAACTTAAGATGTACTGCCACAGGACCAGGCATGCCTTCAAATCGACATTTTTCATGATGGCATTGGTTCTCATGACAGGCGGCTGGATAAAGTTGTTTCCAAGCGTCGTACAAAGTTCCGATCCCTTATAACCTTCGATGGTCTTTTTTAATTTCTCCACCCTCTGCCAGATGGTATAACCCGAATCATTCGTGGCTTCCAGATTTCTCTGCGCATCAATGGAAACCTTGATTTTCATGGTAGTTCCGTGCTGGTCATCAACGGAATTCTCTATGTTAAACGCATAAACCTCTTCATCCTTGTCCACTTCGGAAAGCTTCTCGTAACGGGTCATAATAAAAATATACAACCTGTCAATCAGCGTGTTCACAAACCGATTTTCGTAAGTTGCAAGGCTTTCTTCTTTATGGATGTTCAGGATTTTGGAGGGGGTGATTTTTCCGGTTTTCGGATCCACGCTCTGGATTAAATCCGTATGCTGTGCTAAGTGTTTGACACTTTCGACAGTGATTTTTCTCGAAAGCGCAATCGGAACCACTTCCTCCTCATCGATGATGGTCCGGCTCGGATTACGGACGACGTTGTCCACATGAATCAGACCGTTTTCTATGGCTTCCACCCAGGAAACATCGATACTTTTTTCCATGAGTTTCCGGTTCATGGACACGCTCGAGCGACCGGCTTCCAGAAGGCGGGTCATGTCGTCGTATATGATATTTTCCTGCAGGGTATCCAGTACAATGTCTAAATCTTCGTACCAGGCACCGTATGTGGTTTCATTCGCCAAGGCAGTAATTCCTTCCTGCACGGAGTTTTATATCATAAGCGGTTGCTGCCAAATTATTCCTGCAGAACCGGTTTCATATCAAAAATAGTTGATTCCTAGAACAGTTTCTGCAGTCTTTCCAAATAAGCCACGGATTCCTGCATCTTTCCCTTGCCGAAGGACTTGTTAATATATACAACCAGTTCCTTTAATTCATCACGCAGCATGGCAAGGTTTAAGGACTCGAACTTACGGAAAATCTTGGTTGCAAGAACATAATCAATTCCTTCCAGTTCGTCGCCGCCGCAGGCAACATATACCGGAACGAAAAGTCCCATCTGCTTGATAATACGGTTACCGAAAGCAACACGTAATTTGTCGATTACCCAAAGGTCTAACTGCTGGATTTTCTTCATGTTTTCCTGAGAAATCGGATATTTCTCGAATGCATCCCGGAAGAGTGCATCGAGATGTTCGAAACTTAGGTTAATCGGAGGTGTATCGGGTGCCTCAAAAGCCACGCCCTTTGCATCGAGGTTAATCGGCTGGGCACGGTCGTAAACCTTATCGGAAATCGCATAAGTGGAATCATCGTTGTTCGCGGTTCCGATGTACCAGATGTTCTGCGGAATACGAAGTTTGCCATGGTCTAAGTTCGTCGGGTCGGAACTCCATACGTTCGGAACAAGGTCTAATTCCCACTCGGACGGGTTCGGCATTTCGAGGATGGATAACATTTCCGCGAAATAGTACTCAATACGTGCGATGTTCATCTCGTCGAGAAGAATTAGGTTCACATCATCGTTATAACTTGAATCGTAGATTCTTCGTAATACTTCGGTCTCGTTAAAGTTCTTCGTAAATTCGTTGAAATATCCGAAAAGTTCGGTACGGTCACGCCAGGACGGCTGCACGGAAGCAATCGTCGTATCGTGCTGCAAGAACTTTCCGAACGAATACGGCAGGGATGTTTTACCGGTACCGGAAATACCCTGTAATATAATCAGTTTCGTGGAAGCCATACCGGCAACGAATAAGCGAATGGTCTTGATTTCGTAATAAAGATGCATTCTCGAGCAGGCGAAATTCCGGAATTTTTCACAGATATCCGTAAGCGCAAGATCGTTTTCGTACTCGGGCGGAGTGTAGGTCTTGTAGAAAAGATCCACTTCGTAAAGTTTGGAGAAACGTCTGTCCGACGTAATGATAACGCCGTCGTCTCCTGCTGCCTGCTGGATATTCTCCGCATCGGCATTCTCATAATCCATGCCGGCTAAGGCGGCACCGCTTCCAATCGGCATACCGCCGCCAATCTGAGCCACTTTCATGGCCATGATTTCGTCTTTTTCTTTCGTCATCTTAATGACGTTACGCTGAAGTACCGCAATTTCTTCAAGCAGGTCTTCGTTACTTACAAGCGAATGACGGAAACGGATATATTTACGAATCAGTAAAACGATAAGGAAAACAAGTAGTGCATGAATCGCGATAACCAGAAGAATGGCCAGAATAGCCAGAATCCAGGAAGCCGCAGAGAAATCCTTCGAGTATTCCTT
>OMRN01000358.1 GCA_900313265.1 uncultured Lachnospiraceae bacterium
CTTTTATTTAACGGCCTTCTCTCGACGCATCTTCGAAGTAGCGCGAATGCAACGGAAGCGCAACTGTATTATGCATCGATTATCGAAGGAATACTCGGCGTCGGAAAAATGAACAGCGATGTCCGCATGACGAAAATTCTTTATACGCTTTCGACAGACTGTAAATTGATCTTTTGTCCCATGGGTGTTTACGAAAGCATTGAGGAATGGGGAAAGGCGATGTTTACGGCGCTCGAAACCGGTGCGGGAGATTCGGTAACGAACGCTCCGGACAGCGTGGAGACGGTTCTTCTATCGAAAACGCTTTCGGAATTCATAAAAAGAACTTCGGACGGAGAGGATGAGGAAAGTCCGGAATCCGGCAGCAAAACGAAAGATTTAATCGCGGAATTCGAAAAGCGTGTAACGGAGCATTCCTGGCAAAGACAGAAGGAATCCTATGTATATGAATTTCTCTACCGCCTGACGGGAAAGGAAGAATTCAATCCGGGCCTGCCCGATGATAAAGTATTCTTCACGGTTGAGGAAATGAAGGATTACATTAAAAAGCAGAAGAGCGACCGGTACGGGGATTTATACCGCACCATGGCCTGTTTTTTAATTGACGAACATCAGATGAAGCCGGCACTTTACGGCTGGTTAAAAAGTAAGGGCGTGACCCTTCCGGGATTTAACGATTCTCAGTAAAACCGGAAAAGGAGCAACTATGAGCGGACCGAAAGTTTCGGCAGCGGAACTGAAAAGAATTAAGAAAAACGAAGAAGAGAAAAGACGCCTTCTTCAGGCACTGATCCGTTTAAAAGAACAACATAAACGTATGCTGACGGAGATTTCCAATATCACGCTTTCGGCAACGGTTGCCATGGACGATGCTGCCGTTCGCTTGGAAATGGAAAGTCTGGGGAAAGTGCGGAAGGAGACAGAAGAATCTCTAAAACGCATTGAATCGGCTCTTCAGTGGGGGACAAAGGAAAAACCGGCGGAACTTATCGAGAGTCTCACCGTCAGGCAAAAGGAAAACGAAAAGGTTCTTCTTAATTCGAAGGAAATCATAGATGAAAAGCGAAAAGCAGCACTTGAGAAAAAAATGAGTGCCTTTGCAGCGGGGAGAAATAAAACTACAAACGTAGGTGATTCTTCCGAAACGAAAGATAATCAAAGCATGGAGACGGCTCTGAATGAAGCAAAGAGGCTTACGCTTCTTTTGGAGAGTCTGATCAAAAGAGCGGAGTGTGTGGATGTCGAACCCGCATTGGCGGCAGAAGTCTTTGACGAAATCAAAAGGATTACCGAAGAACCGGGAAGAGACGGTTTTTCCGTTTATAACGATATCCACCGGCTGGATTTATTTAAAATACGTCCTTTTGAGAAAGAGGTGGAAAGAAAAGAGAAAGAAGCGGATGAACTTGATGAGAAACTGAGTGAGGAACTGGCGGTTTATCATTCGCTTTGTCATGCGGCCGGAATTACGCCGAAGAAATTTGCTTTTGCGGAAAGTTCCGTTTTCGAAATCCGTTACGAATGCGGAAAAATCTTAGAATCCATGGATGAATCTTCGGAGATTCGTCAGCTTATGAGAACCGTGCGGGAAAGTCTGATGGAACTTGGGTATGTGTATCTTGGGGAGAAGGAAGAGGATAAAAAATTCTTCCGTGAAATTTACCGGGTTCATGACAGCGTGATTCTTCACGTCATTTACGATTCGGAAGGAAAGGTGACCATGGAGGTTGCCGTCGAAGACGAAAAAGAGAGGGCACCTCATCCGAGAGAGGTGGACGGTATCGTAAAAGAACAGGAAAAATTCTGCGATGCCTATGAACGAATTTTTGATAAGATAAACGAAAAGGGTGTGGCGCTTACAAAAGAGATGATGTGTCCGGTCAGCGCCGATTTTGCCCAGGTAATCAATACTTCCGGGTTTGATAAAAGCGGATGTGGGAAAGAGAATCCGGATTATGAAATGTATGCCGACCGGAAGAAGAAATATCTGTATCTGTAAAGAGAAGGGTAAAAAACATGAAGTGTAAGATTTGTCCGGTTTGCGGAAAAGTAAATAAAGTCAGCGCCATTCTCTGCGAAGGCTGCTCGGAAGATTTAATGCAGGTGATTCCGAGTCAGGCACCGGAAGGATTTGTAAATGCAGATCCGGCAACGCCGGATTCCGGGGTAAACCGGGAGGAGGACAGCACAGCACAGAATTGCCAGGTTCCCAATGGACCGGAACCGGATGATGCAGGAAATAAAGCAGGAAGAACTGCTTCCGGAATGCGTTTTGGCAGAAAATGTCCGGCCTGCGGGAAAATCAGTCCCTACAGCGAAGCGAAGTGCAGCTGCGGAACCCTTCTTTTGACGGCGCCGCCGGTTAAACTGGAAGAAAAGAAACCGGCCGTTATTGCCATACTGCAGTCGGAAGACGGAAAATGCCGGGTCTCCCTTACACAAAACGATGAACGGATTTTGGGACGGAAAGCGGACGGGGGCGAGTATTTATGCGAAAAACCTTTCGTCAGTGCAAATCATCTGAAAGTTACGGTCAAAGACGGAGAGGTTTACATAACCCACATCGGAAGAACCAACCCGACGCTGGTAAACGGCCGGATGATTGAGCCGGAGAAGCCGTTTCATTTATCGGAGGGGGATGTAATCGCGCTGGGTGCAAGGGAAGGGCAGAGCATGCAAAGCGAGGCGGCCTATTTTTCCTTTATGAAACCAAAACCGGATGATGGAAATATGGCATAGTACCAAAC
>OMRN01000008.1 GCA_900313265.1 uncultured Lachnospiraceae bacterium
GCTTTCCGGCTCTTCAATTCCCAGTTCTTTTGCGTAACTTGCCAGAAAATCTTCTTCCGTAACGCTTTCCTTAATCCCGGGAGCCTTTGCGGAAACAACCTTCGTATCTCCTCCCGCATCCGGAGTCTGGCGCACAACCATGGAGGGCTCTCCGCCGATGTATCCTTTGATGTTTGAGGCCAGTTCCGCCTGTAAGTCAATGGTATTAAAAGGATTCATGTTAATGGTATTAACATGATATTCTTCTTCTGTCTGCGGTTCTTTTTCCGGCTGAACGGCGGGCATTCTTCCCGAATCCCTTCTGCCGTCCGGACGGCTTTTGCGTTTTTCCCTGGGGCCTTTTTCGGAGCGTTCCTTCTTTTCGGAGCGTTCCTTCTTTTCCGAGCGATCCGACATGCGCATGATTTTTCCGGTCTCACGTCTTCCTTCTTTGCGGCTTTCACGCTCGGCTTTTTTCTCGATGCGCCTGTTGTATACAGCCTGCTGTTCTTCGGAAAGCGGCTCATGAAGCATTTTAAGTTCCAGTGCTTTATAAACAAATGCGCCTTCTCCGAACCACGTAAAAATATCATCGCACTGTTCTACGCATTTCTCCGCCAATCCCGCACGATGATACAAAGTGGCAAGTTCAAATTCCCACTCTTCAATATGACTTCTGTTTTTGATTTTCTCAAGAATTTCAATGCGTTCGTCAATCCCCGCTTCCAGGGCTTTGAGCATTTTATACTTAAGCACCAAAATACCGACATCGTCCGGAGACAATGCCGCATATTCTTTGTAATACTCCGTGGCCGATTCTAAGTCGCCGAACTCCAGACACACATCACACAATGCAAAAACAACATTTTTTGCATAGGGATTTCTTTCATAGGCTAATTCCAGTATATCGCGACACTTTGTATAATTCCGACAAATTCGGTATAAATCTGCTGCTTTATATAGGGTTACGCTGTTGCGGATTCTTGTCCATTCGATCGTATCTGCTAATCGGAGGGCTTCCTTGTACTGCCTCCTTGCCTTCAGCTTCTCCATTTCCTCGATGCGAAGCTTGCTCTCATATTTATCCAAAAGTATTCACCTCTTAAAAAAACGCAATTTAAGTCATTTTTAGTTTAGCATAGGGACACCCCTATGTCAAAGAAGATATGGCCATTTTTGACCAAAATAATAAAAATATTACAATTTTGTTACATTTTGTTAATAATTAGGGAAAAAGGCCGGAATCTTCGTGAAAATATGCAAAAAAAGAAAGCACCGACCCCGTGGCTTATATCCACAAAACCAGTGCCTTCGTGCGCGATCAGGGGCTCGAACCCTGGACACCCTGATTAAGAGTCAGGTGCTCTACCAACTGAGCTAATCGCGCATCGCTTTTTTCAGCGCAAAATCGATTATATTATAAAAATCCGCCTTTTGCAAGAACTTTTTTACAAATTAATTAAGAAGATTTGAAAGGAGGGCAAATTCTTCCAAAGTGAAGGTTTCACCGCGTACGGTTTCGGGCTTGTCCATTTTTATCAGTGCATCGCGAACCTTTTCTTTCGTGACTCCCGGTATTCCCGCATTGGACAGTCCGTTCATCAGCGTTTTGCGACGCTGGTTGAAACTTGCCCGTATAATCGCAAAAAGAAAAGCCTCGTCGTTTACTTCCACCGGCGGCTTATCGTAAACGTTTAACCGGATGACACTGCTTTCAACCTTCGGTCTGGGAATAAAGCAGTTCGGAGATACAACCGTCACAACTTCCGCTTTGGAATAATACGCTACCGCAAGCGAAAGCGCACCGTAATCCTTGCTGCCCGGCCCCGTCTGCATACGCTCGGCGACCTCTTTTTGCACCATTACGGTAATACTTTTTACCGGCACATGGCTTTCGAACAGTTCCATAATAATCGGCGTCGTGATATAGTACGGCAGATTGGCCACCACCGCAAACGGCTTTCCGTCGTTATATTCTTCGGCAAGTTTATGCAGGTTCACCTTCAGAATATCTTCGTTGATGACCGTAACATTATCGTATTCCGAAAGGGTATCCTCAAGTACCGGAATCAGGGCACGGTCAATTTCAACCGCAACCACCCTTTTTGCCCTCTCGCATAAATACTGCGTCATCGTTCCGATTCCGGGGCCGATTTCCAGAACCATATCGTCTTTCGTAATGTCTGCGGCATCCACGATTTTTGTCAGAATATGATCGTCAATCAGAAAATTCTGCCCGAAATTTTTCCGAAAGCTGAAATTGTATTTCTCCAAAACCGCGAGCGTTCTGCCCGGATTTCCCAGATATGCCATTCTAAATTCCTTTCTAAAATTGTATACTACTTCGAAATGCCGTAGACGGCGCGGGCGTTGGCTTCGGTGATGCGCTCGACTTCGGAGGCGGAAAGATTTTTGATTTCGGCGATCCGACTA
>OMRN01000032.1 GCA_900313265.1 uncultured Lachnospiraceae bacterium
ACAAACGCCTGGATGGTTCCCGCGAATCCGCCACCATGTACACGAAATGCCGAAGCGGACGAATCCAGCGTCATGTCGCTTACGGCAAGCGCCAGCGAAACATTCTGATGACGCACATCCGAGGACGTGTAAACATTCTGCAGATACTCAAACGACGATTTTCCGGAAGCATTCACCGAAGACAAAAATTTCGGAAGATTCTCCTTCTTCAGCGCTGCCACACCCTGACGAACCCTCTCGTTTTCACGGATAAAATGAATCGCCCGAAGAACCGCACGGTCACCGTATTTTGCGCGGAGCTGGACGATGTTTTCCATGATGTCGTCCATGGTGATTCCGAGCAGCACCTTGCGTCCGAAGAACCCGGCCACTTCCTTCATCTCTCTCGGAATCGCCGCATACTCATCGGTTAAGTCCGCATGCGAGCCCTTGGTATCCGTAATGCACAGGCTGTATCCGTGTGCGCCTAAGTCAAAATCGATTTTCTCCACCTTCGGCTCATCCACATCGGAAAAATCCACATGTACGAGATTCCCGACCGAGCATGCCATCTGATCCATCAGTCCGCAGGGCTTTCCGAAATATACATTCTCGGCGAACTGTCCGATAATCGCAATTTCCACTGCGGAAACTTCGCCTTTGTTGTAAAGGTGCGAAAGAATCGTTCCGATTAATGTTTCAAAAGCCGCGGAGGAAGAAAGTCCGGCACCGATTAAAACATCACTCGTGAAGTATGCCTCAAAGCCCCCGATTTTATAATTTTTGTATTCGAAGCCCTTTAAAACACCCTTGATCAGCGCCTTGGTGGTGCCCTTCTCGCCGCTGATGTGCTTTATATTGTTTAAGTCAACCTTAATTTCCTTGTATCCGTCGGAGGTGATTTTTACCACGCGTTCTTTGGTCGGATGGACGATTCCGATGGCATCTAAGTTCACGCTGGCCGCTAAAATCTCACCCTGCTGATGATCGGTATGGTTTCCCATTACTTCGCTTCTGCCCGGCGCGGAGAAAATCATTACCTTCTCATTTCCGTAAAGTTCTTTAAATTTCTCCAATGCCGCGATATATCTTTCCTTTTGATATTCCACCACGGCTTCGTCCGCATAAATATCCAGAAAACGGGCATCTTCCGACCCGGCTTTAATTTGTTTTTCAAGTGAAGCGATATTTCCCATGGCACTGTCCTCCTGTTGTCCGTGTTTAAATCCACTTATACTAAATGTACCACCTGTTTACCATATCGTCAATTTGTTTACCAATTGTTTACTAATAAAAATTATCAAATCTTCTTTGTGTATAATTACCAAAACTTCGCTTAATATTAACTTTCTGTTAAATATCTGTTGATTTTGCTCTTCATTTTTGATAATAATAAAAATACAGAGTTTTAGTAAACAAGTGAGGGTAAACTCAATTTCGATTCACATTGATTTGTTTACTAATTTTCGAATGAATATCATACAGAAAAAACCTGAACCGAATCCACCATAGGCAGGTATAAATTATTTACAAACAGTAGCTGCATTCACAATATTAATTAAAGAGCAGGAATCAAATATGGCAACCATACGAGACATAGCAAAAGAAGCCGGTATTTCCCCCGGCGCCGTATCCAGAATATTAAACCAGGACGAGACGTTAAGTGTTTCCAGAGAAACGCGTGAACGCGTCTTACAGATTGCAACCAGAGTCGGCTATACAAAGCCCGTCCACTCGGCCGCTTCAAAGAAACCGGCATTTACGATGGGAATCGTTCAGTGGTTTTCCGCCGACGAAGAGCTGACCGACACCTACTATCTCTCTGCCCGTCAGGGAGTCGAGGATTTCTGCGGAAAGAATAACATCGCAATCACAAGACTTTTTCCGTCCGACGACGATCCGGAAGATGTCTTAAGACATGTCGACGGCCTTGTTTGCATCGGCAAATTTTCCGATAAAGAAATCAAAAACTTTATCCGCATTTGCCGCAACATTGTATTTTTGGACCGGCCCGTGGACAAATATAAAATCACTTCCATCACGATGGATTTCGAGCAGTCGGTTCGTGACGCCCTGCATTACCTGGAATCTCTCGGGCATAAAAAAATCGCCTATCTAGGCGGTCAGGAATATGTCGGGAACCGTGAACCCATCACGGATCTTCGGAAAAAAGCTTATTTAAGTTATATGAAACGTCACAATTTAGACAGCGAATCATGGCTTTTGGAAGAATCGTTCAACTCCGCTTCCGGCTATGATATGATGAAGCGGATTCTTTCCATGGAAGAGCGCCCCACTGCTGTTTTTGCGGCAAGCGACGCCATTGCCATCGGAGCCATGCGCGCCATCTCCGAGGCCGGCCTTTCCATCCCGAAAGATATTTCCATTATCGGTTTTAACGATGTCGAAGCCTGCAAATATACCACTCCCGCACTTACCTCCATCCACGCACCCGCCTACGACATGGGTGCGCACGGAGCCAACCTCGTCTACGTATCCTCGAATCTCCAGATTCATACCCCTTTGAAGGTTAAGATTCCGTGCGAATTAATCAAAAGAGAATCCTGCGGTGAATTATAGCCGTCTTTATTCTTTCAGTTTTCTTAACTCCGATACCGAAAGGGGGATTGTCACAAAAAACGTCAGAATATCGGCAACTCCCTGTGCCATCTCCAGACCCGTAAGCCCGAAGAGCGTGGAAAGCAGATACAGAAGCGGAATGTAAATCAGTCCGCTTCGCAGTGATGAGGCTATCGATGCTTTCAGCCCCTTCCCGGTAGCCTGCAGAAACATGTTCGACATCGAGGAAAACGCAAAAAGAGGAAGCGCCACCGACTGCCACCGAAGCGCCGGCACACCGATTGCCACTACCGCCGGGTCATTACGCATTAACGTAACAATCGGCTTTGCAAAAATAAACAGAAGTGCCGAACCGATTGTCAATGCAATCGTTCCATAGTTCACGCAGAAAATAAATCCCTCGCGGACACGCATTTTAAGCCCGGCCCCGTAATTATACGAGCAGACCGGCTGAAATCCCTGCCCGAATCCGATCATCGCTGAAGCAACCATCATAACCACCTTGGTCACAACGCCCATCGCCGCCGTTGCCGCACTCGACCCAAGATCACGTGCAATATTATTCATAAGCCCCGTCGCAAGCGCCATAAGCCCCTGTCTTAAGAATGACGCCGCTCCGCCGTTTATTATTTCCCGGATATAGTGCCAGTTTAGGCGGATATTTTGGGGGTGAAGCCGGATATTCGTTCCCTTCGTCGTCCCGATTAACAGCATGACGAAACTCACAAACTGCGCCGAAATGGTCGCAAGTGCCGCACCCGAAATTCCCATGTGAAATCCAAAAATCAAAAGCGGGTCCAGTCCCACATTCACCACTGCTCCGATGAAGAGCCCGACCATGGCATAAATCGCACTGCCCTGAAAACGAAGCTGGTTATTTACCACAAACTGACAGGTCATAAACGGTGCACCAATCAGGATAATTCTTAAGTATCGCATGGTCTCCGCGATGTTATCCTCATCCGCGCCGAGCAGAAACGCAATCGGATGGGCAAAAACATTCCCGATAACGGCAATGGCAACACCCAGAATCGCCGCCACAACGAAGCCCGTCGCAGCCATCTCTTCCGCCTTCTGTTTATCCCCGTTTCCGAGCATTCTTGCCAGATACGTCCCGGACCCCTGCCCGCAGAAAAATCCAACAGCCTGGATAATCGACATCACGGTAAGTACCAGACTTACCGCAGCGGTATCCACCGTGGAGATTTGTCCCACGAAAAAAGTATCCGCCATGTTGTATAAGCCGGTGACAAGCATGCTGATGATTGTCGGAATGGCAAGTTTAATAATAAGTGACGGAACCGGCGTCTGTGTCATCTGTATGTATTTTGCATCTTTTTCGTTTGAATCCGGTGTTTCCGG
>OMRN01000206.1 GCA_900313265.1 uncultured Lachnospiraceae bacterium
CACAACGATCCGGACTATGTCTATGTCAAGCCGGAAGAAACCGGTATGTTCGATTTAAATACAGAAGAATATTATAAAGATATATTATATCTTCAGAATAAATATCAGAACCAAATCGATATCGGTTTCGGTGTGGAACTCGGCATTCAGCCCGGCATTTACGATAAGCTTTCGGAATATGCCCTCTCCTTCCCTTTTGATTTTATTATTGCTTCCAGCCATGTATGCAAAAAGAAAGACCCGTACTACCCGTCCTATTATGACGGAATTTCCATAAAAGAAGGAATCCGTGACTATTTCGAAGAAATCCTGGAAAATGTTACACATTTTAACGAATATGATATTTACGGACATCTGGATTATATTGTCCGGTATCTCCCTTCCGACCGGAAGTCGGAATATTCCTACAATTACCGCGATTTCGAAGATATCATTGAGGCATTTTTAAAAATTATCATTCAAAACGGAAAAGGCATTGAACTTAATACTTCGGGTTATTCCAAAAGCATCTGTAACTCCAATCCCTGTCCTGAAATAATCCGTTTATACCATGATCTTGGCGGAGAAATCATTACAATCGGAGCCGATGCGCACAGCACGGATAAAATCGCATACTGTTTTGATAAGGCGGAAGAAACATTAATCCGAAGCGGATTTGATTACTATTGCACTTTTGAAGGAAGAAAACCGGTTTTTCACAAACTGTAAGATTAAAAAAATGCGTTCCGGATTAGAACGCATTTTTAATGTTTATAGTATTAATAAATTATCATTTCCGGCATATCATCCATTCGAAAGCATAATAGCATTTATTATAATTCATCAGCTTCTCGGATGAGCTTTGTTATATACATCTCTCAGTCTGCTCTGCGTCAGGTTCGCATAAATCTGTGTCGTCGAAATATCCGAATGTCCGAGCATCTCCTGTACACTCTTTAAATCCGCACCGTTTTCCACAAGATGTGCGGCAAACGAATGTCTTAAGGTATGAGGTGTAATATCCGCTTCAATTCCGGCTTTCTTGGCATAATACTTAATGATTTTCCAAAATCCCTGACGGCTCATCGCCTCTCCGGAACAGTTGGCAAACAAAATATCGGAATTCTTATCTTCAAGCATGGCATCCCTTGCACCGGACAGATACTTCATTAAAGCGTCCTTTGCTTTGGTACCGAAAGGAATAATCCTCTCCTTGTGGCTGTCGTGAATCATAATAAATCCCATGGCAAGATTCACATCCGTCGTCTTAAGCCCGATCAGTTCGGATACACGAATACCGGTTGCATAAAGAAGTTCCAGCATGGCTTTGTCACGGATTTGTTTCGGTGAGTTGCCGGAAGGCTGTTCGAGAAGAAGCATAACATCCTTTTTGGACATAATGGAAGGCTCCTTTTTCTCGATTTTCGGAGACTTCAGTCCGGATGCAACATCGTTTTTTATAATATTCTTCTCTTTCAGGAATGAGAAAAGTGCTTTTGTAGATGCGATACTCCTGGAAATGGAAGTCGGTGCGGCATTCTGCTCGTGCATATGAGCTACATACGCTTCCAGATCTTCTTTCGTAACCTCGTCAAAAGTTTTCTTCCCCAAATCGTTCTGTAAAAAAGCAACAAGCTTAATTAAGTCACGCCTATAAGATAATTCCGTATTCTTAGATGTATTTTTTGTCTCATGCAAAAATTCAATTAATGCATCGATTTGATTTTCCATCCACAGATAATTCCTTCGTCTGAAATGGTTATTGTAAACCTTTTGGTCAAATACTTATGTAAATCATTGACCGTGCAAGTTTCATTATAGCCGTATTTTCGCAGAAAATCAACGAAATATTTGAATTTGTTACATATTTTTTTCGGGCAAAACAGGCCGTTCACAAGATATCGTCAAACTTCTTTCCGCCCCACTATATATAGCGTTTTTGCTTTGTTTACGGGCAAAAAAATGTTTAAGAATCATTAGGAAGATTTTACATAATTATTAAAAATATGACATCATTATGACAACCAAATTGACCGGTTATGGCCAATGTTACGTTGACTATTTTAGTCATGAATTATTTAAGATATTTATTTACATATGCCAAAACAGATGCCACCGTCTTGGAATCGTTCAAGGTTCCGTCATAAATCAGTTTGCAGAGTTCTTCCGTCGTATAAGGTTCTGTTTTCACCATTTCATCTTCATCCAGATGCTGTTCTCCCTGCTCTCCTTTTACAAATGCAACATAAACCGGTATTTTTTCGTCACAGAAAGCCACCGTCGTATTTACGGCAATCAGGAATTCCATAGTATCCACCGAATATCCGGTTTCTTCTTTCAATTCACGCATGGCGCAGTCGTACGGATCTTCATTTTCGTTCAGACCTCCTGCCGGAATTTCAATGGTTTCCCTGTCAAGCGCATTACGGTACTGTCTCACCATAAGAATACGTCCGTCCGGCAGTACCGGAACAACTGCCGCAGCGCCTTTATGTTTAATAAAATCCCAGTAAGCAATATTTCCGTTCGGCACAGCAATGGTATCCTCGTAATAATCCATAATATGGCCATG
>OMRN01000360.1 GCA_900313265.1 uncultured Lachnospiraceae bacterium
GCATAACGTTCCTTAATCTGCTCATCCTGATAAATGACGCCTTCCTTCGTATCGACAAGCAGCATTTTTCCGGGATGGAGACGCTCTTTTTTCAGAATGTGACTTTCGTCAAGCGGCAGTACGCCGACCTCGGACGAGAGAATCAGACGGTCGTCGTCCATCACATAGTATCTCGAAGGACGAAGTCCGTTGCGGTCCAGAATCGCACCCATCACATCGCCGTCGGAGAATAAAATCGACGCGGGGCCGTCCCACGGCTCCATCATCGTGGAATAATATTCATAGAAATCTCTTTCCTCAAGCGAAAGAGTATCGTTGTTTGCCCAGGGTTCCGGAATGGCAATCATCGCCGCAAGCGGCAGATCCATTCCGCTCATCATTAAGAATTCCAGCACGTTATCCAGCATCGCGGAGTCCGATCCGCTTTGCGAAATAACCGGCAGAACCTTTGTCATGTCTTCTGCGGAGAAAGCGCTCATGTGCATGGTTTCCTCGCGGGCAAGCATTTTATCCGCATTTCCTTTTATCGTATTAATCTCACCGTTGTGAACAATTAAACGGTTCGGATGCGCTCTTCTCCAGCTCGGAGTCGTATTGGTGGAAAATCTCGAATGAACGGTGGCAATCGCGGAGGTGTAATCCTCATCCTCAAGGTCTTTATAGAAGGTCCGAAGCTGGCCGACTAAGAACATTCCCTTGTAAACAATCGTTCTGCAGGATAAGGACGGGATATAGGTAGAATCCGAGCTTTGCTCGAACTCACGACGAATGACATACAGCATGCGGTCAAAATCAAGATCGGTCTTTGCCGATGCGGGACGCTCAATGAAAACCTGCATGATGACAGGCATGCACTCAAGCGCTTTGCTTCCGAGAACGGACGGATCGGTTTCAACACTTCTCCAGCCGAGAATTTTCAAGCCCGACTTGCGAACGATGGTTTCAAACATCGATTTCGCCTGACGTTTCTTAAACTCCGCCTGCGGGAAAAAGAAAAATCCAACACCGTACTGTCTCTTTCCGGGCAACGAAAAACCAAGCTCTTTGCATTTTTTGACAAAGAACTCATGAGGAATCTGCGTTAAAATTCCCACGCCGTCGCCGGTCTTTCCTTCTGCATCTTTTCCGGCTCTGTGCTCTAAGTTTTCCACGATGCAAAGCGCATCGCTTACCAGCTTGTGACCGGCTCTTCCCTTGATATCAATAACTGCACCGATACCGCAGTTATCGTGTTCAAACGAAGGATCGTATAATCCCTGCCCTCTCCATTGATTTTGATTTTGGTTTTGATTGTCACTTTCGTTCATAACGCGCCTCCCGTTACTGAGGATTTATCTTTCTGAAGAATAAAAAAAAGCGCCTTCTGCGAAACCATTCGCAAAAGACGCCATTGCCTTTTCAAACGATACTATATATCACTTTTTCTTCTTTGTCAAATAAAACTTCTTAAAAAAATAATCTCTGAACCATCGATCCGAAATCTTTTTCCTTGTAGTTCCAAACCGCATGTCCGATTCCGTATTTGTCAAAAATACTGTGAATATCATCAAACCAGCGTTTTGCCGCATCTTCCGGCGCCAGTTCGATTACGCCGTATTCGCCGCAGTATAAAGGAACATCATTTTTGATGGCTGCTTCAATGGCCGGTACAAAAAGTTTGTCAAAATACTCGGCACCCATTCCGGTAATCTCGCCCTTGTTAATGGCTGCTGCCAGATCCGGATCCAGGCATGCCGATTTTTCTTTGTAATCCTGAATATCTCCGGGATAATCAACCACTAAATCGTCGGGCATGTTGTTTACCCAGTAAGCTCTCTGATGCGTGAAAATAAGCGGCTCGTAGCAGTGGAAGTTGTATACGATTCTGTCATCCATCGGGGGATCGAGCAAAGGAACCGCAATGATGGAGTTATAGCACACACCGCCGATAATGATATAAGCTTCGGGCGCATTGGCGCGGACAATGATCGCCGCCTTGTGCGCAATCGCATTCCACTCTTTGCTTACGCCGAACGGAACGATTTCGTTTAAAAGTTCAAATGCAACGATGGAGATTTTTCCGTATCTTTCGGAAATTCTGTCCCAGAGGCTGTAGAAGCGCTCCTGCATGGCAACATCATGGAAGAAAATCTCCTTATCCTGATCCTTCTCCAGCGGATCGAAGGAATATCCGAACGTCTTATGCAGATCGAGAATGACATTCAGACCTTTTTCCTTACACCAGGAAATGCATTTATCCAGATACATATAGCCGCCCTCTTTCGGGTTTCCGGCTTCGTCTTCCAAAATATCATAGTCTACCGGGATACGCACATGGTCAAATCCCGCATTTTTGATTCGATCAATATCGTCTTCCACGATAAAAGTGTCATAGTACTCTTTCGTCGTGTCGTTGTACTGGGAAAGCCAGCCTCCGAGATTGACACCCTTCATGTAACCCTCTAATTTCTTCATGTAAAAGTTTTCCTTTCTTTGTATTAGTCAGGCCTTTCGGCCGGCCTTGTTATCTGCTTCTTTTCCTCATGTAAGACAGATTTCTTTTTCCCCATAAAAGTTACGGATTCATACCCGCATATGGTAATTATATAA
>OMRN01000457.1 GCA_900313265.1 uncultured Lachnospiraceae bacterium
CATTCCCGTCATCACCTTTGCGGCCATCGGAGCCCAGGTTCCGTTCTCAATCAAACCGACTTTCTTATTCGCGAAATTGCGCTCGGTCAGGTGATTGATAAACTCTCTCATGAACGGAAAAATCTCAGCGTTGTACGTTGTGGTGGCAAGGATGATTTTGCCATAGCGGAATGCATCCTCAACCGCCTCTGCCATATCGCAGCGGGCAAGGTCGTTAACC
Source organism: uncultured Lachnospiraceae bacterium (assembly GCA_900313265.1). Taxonomy (GTDB): domain Bacteria; phylum Bacillota; class Clostridia; order Lachnospirales; family Lachnospiraceae; genus UBA3766. Next base: position 221 of record OMRN01000457.1, read on the forward strand.
ACAACCTTCGGGCAGCCTTTTTCTTTTAATAAATCCGCCAGCTTTTCAACCGCTTTTTTGGTATTGCCGTAAACGGAAGTGTACGCAATTACGATACCCTCGGTCTCCTGCTGATAGGTGGACCAGGTCTGGTAAAGGCCGATGTAGTAGCCTAAATTCTCTTTTAAAACGGGACCGTGAAGAGGGCAGATAATCTGAATATCCAGATTCGCCGCTTTCTTTAATACCGACTGAACCTGTGCACCGTATTTTCCGACGATTCCGATATAGTAACGTCTGGCTTCGCATGCCCAGTCCTCTTCCACGTCAAGAGCTCCGAACTTGCCGAATCCGTCGGCGGAGAATAAAACCTTGTCGGTGGAATCATAAGTCATGATTACTTCCGGCCAGTGAACCATCGGTGCCGCAACGAAGTTTAAAACATGCTTTCCAAGTTCGAGTGTGCTTCCTTCGGCAACCACAACCTGCTTATCCTCGAAATCGGTTCCGAAGAACTGTTTCATCATCACAAATGCTTTTGCGCTTGATACGATTTTTGCATCCGGATAGGTCTTTACGAAATTTGCGATATTGGCGGAATGATCCGGCTCCATGTGCTGGACTACCAGATAATCCGGCTTTCTGCCGCCGAGTGCCTTCTCTAAATTATCCAGCCACTCATGCGTGAAATTGCGGTCCACCGTATCCATAATCGCAATCTTCTCATCCATAATCACATACGAATTGTATGCCATGCCGTTCGGCACCACATACTGTCCTTCGAACAGGTCGATTTTGTGATCATTCACTCCCACGTAAATAATGTCGTTTGTAACTCCCATAAGTCCCTCCTTGTTTTTATCGGTACATAATACCGTTAACTGCCATCTGATATTTGGCTCTTTTCAAAGTCAGCATCTCTTTCATGAATAATCGATTCTGACCCTAAAACCATAACCTTATTTTAATAAATCGGCGGACTTTGTTCAACGAAAGTCCGCCATAATTAAAGAATTGTTCACAAACTATTTATATTGTTCACATCATTCGATTAACGCCCGCATCTCCGGCAGAGCTTCGAGGCTTCGTTTAAGAATTCCGTGCATCGCGGCAATCGCGATTCCGTAGTTTACCATCGGAACTCCCGCTTCCTTTGCCGCAAGCACGCGGCTTTTCATCTGCGCTTCGTTAAGCATGCAGCCGCCGCAGTGAACCACTAATGCCACATCACTTAAATCCTCGGAAAAATCCCCGCCCGACGTAAACTCGTAAACCGGTTTTGCTTTGGTATATTCCTCAATCCATCCCGGCATTTTTACGGTTCCGATATCCTTACACTGTCTGTGATGCGTACACCCTTCGGAAATTAAAATCTTATCCCCGTCCTTAATCTCGGAAAGCTTCTTTGCCCCGAGAATCTGCGCTTTTAATCCGCCTTTGTAGCGAGACATCAGAATGGAAAACGAAGTAAGCAGTACATCGTCCGGCGTATCCTTTGCAACTTTTTCAAAAACCTGCGAATCCGTGATTACCATTTTCGGTTTCACCGAAAGCTTCGCTATGGCATCCTTTAGTTCCGTCTCCTGACAAGTCATAAAGAAGTAATGGTAATCCAAAAGTTCCCTCATCACCTGCTGCTGCGGCAGAATCATTCTTCCCTTCGGCGCGGATTCGTCAATCGGAGTAACCAGGATCACAACATCCCCGGGATTTAATAAATCCACAACCAGATAATTTTCCTTCTTCGGAACCGCCCTTGCAAAATCCCCGAGCGCTTCTTTTAACTCATGAATGCCCTCTCCGGTCAGGGCGGATGTATAGACCGTCTTCACGCCGGGCGATGCCACCGGCTCTTTATCCGGCACATCCGAACCTTCCTTATGCATATTTCCGGAAGACAATAAAGAATCCGTATTCTCTAACAAGTCTTTTTTATTATAAACAAGAACACAGGGAATCTTCTTTTCTTCAAAATCCTTTAAAAGTTCCCGGTCTCCTTCCCGAAGGCCTGCGGTCGCATCCGCAACCAAAACCGCGAGATTAATCTGCGCCATGGCCTTCTTTGCGGCTTCCACACGTAAAAGTCCCAGTTCGCCTTCATCATCCAGTCCGGGTGTATCGATAATCACCACCGGTCCGATTGGAAGAAGCTCCATTGCCTTTTTGACGGAATCCGTGGTTGTTCCGGCAATCGGAGAAACCACACTTAAATCCTGTCCGGTTACGGCATTGACAACACTGGATTTTCCGGCATTTCTCATTCCGAAGAAACCGATATGAACGCGGTCCGCGCTCAGTACATCATTTAGTCCCATATTATTATCCTCTGATTTCCTTTTATGAAAAAACTACGCTTGTAGTTTCTTTTTATTGTACTACAGGCGTAGTTTTTTATTTCATTCACCGGGTGTATACCTAGAACCGGAAATCCCTTCTGTTCGAAGAACGGATATCCGCAATATTCTGCTTTGCGATTTCCTTTGTCTTCTCTCTCGGAATCTTTTCAAGTTCCTTTTCGATTAACGCATAGCCGATTTCCTTGGTTTCGGGAGATGCATAGTCTTCCAAATACTCCGCAAGAGTCATTAATGCATTCGGATGACAGCAGTTTAAAATCTGGCCGGTCTTGCAAAGTGCCATGAAACGGTCTCCCGTTCTGCCTTCGCGGTAGCATGCCGTACAGAAGGAAGGCACATGTCCGTTTTCCATCAGCCATCTTACCACTTCATCGAGCGAACGCTGGTCGGATACGTCAAACTGCTCCGTATCGTGAGGACGTTCTTCCGGTGTATATCCGGCATAACCGCCGACCGAGGTACGGGAACCGCCGCTGATCTGGGAAATACCGAGATGAAGTACTTTTTCACGAACCTTCTCGTTCTCTCTGGTGGAAATAATCATTCCGGTATAAGGAACCGCCAGACGGATGCAGGCAACAATCTTTTCAAAAATCTCATCGGAAATACCGTTGTCAAATTCGTCGGGATCGATATCATCCGCTCTCTTCAGTCTCGGAACGGAAATCGTATGCGGTCCGACGCCGTGTACGGCTTCCAGATGTTCCGCATGCATTAAAATGCCGGCAAATTCGTACTTGTAAAGTTCAAGACCGAATAAAACACCCAGGCCCACATCGTCGATTCCGCCTTCCATGGCACGGTCCATGGCTTCGGTATGATAATTGTAATCATGCTTCGGTCCCGTGGGATGAAGCTTTAAGTAGCTTTCCTTATGATAAGTTTCCTGGAACAGAATGTAAGTTCCGATTCCGGCCTCATGAAGCTTCCGGTAATTTTCCACCGTCGTTGCCGCAATGTTGACATTCACACGACGGATATCCCCGTTCTTATGATGAATGGAGTAAATCGTGTTGATGCACTCGAGGATATACTCGATAGGGTTATTCACGGGATCTTCCCCGGCCTCAATCGCAAGACGCTTGTGGCCTAAATCCTGCAGTGCGATAACCTCTTCGCGCAGTTCTTCCTGTGTTAATTTTTTACGTGGAATGTGTTTGTTCTTTAAATGATACGGACAGTAAAGACACCCGTTTACACAGTAATTCGAAAGGTAAAGGGGCGCAAACATAACGATACGGTTGCCGTAATAGGCAAGCTTGATTTCGTTTGCGATTTGGAAAATTTTCTCGTTTACTTCCGGCAGATCGGATGCTAATAAGACACTTGCTTCTCTGTGAGTCAGTCCCGTGCAGACATAACCTTTGTCCTGTTTCTTCGGACGGGCTTTCTCTAAGATCTGCTCGATTAATTCGATGTCATTCTTATGCTCTTCGGCATAAGCGAGTGTTTCGCGGATTTCCTCATCATTGATGAATTCATCCGCAATCAGTGATTTGGGATTATAAACAGCCATATTTCTTTTTCCTTTCTTTGAGTCAGACGCATCTTCCTCTTTAGAGTTAAA
>OMRN01000363.1 GCA_900313265.1 uncultured Lachnospiraceae bacterium
GGTTGTTAATACACATTTCCTTCATGAGGGAATCGAAGTGTTCTATGAACGGGGAATTCCCATTGTGGAAGTCATTCACAATATGTACGTATTCTTAGACTACGGACAGTGGTGTTTTGAAGAGCGGAAATACGGATACGTGGATCAATATGTTGCGGTATCCGGGTGCGCAAAGGATGTTTTCCTGAAGAAATTTCCGGATGCATCAGAAGAGAAGATTACGGTAATCGGAAATGCTTTCGGAATACCGAAAGACGCAGCGGTATCATCTGATAACGGCAAAGCGGATCCGGAAATACCGGGTAGTGAAACGGATAATGATTTGGCGGATAAAAGCAGCCGGATGAAAATTCGTAACGAATTTAAAATTCCGGGGGATGCATTTATATTTCTGTCGGCCGGAAGCATCGATCCGAGAAAGAATAATCTCGGAATGGTAAAGGCTTTTGCCGGACTGAGAAAACAGACGGACAGGGAATGCCGCCTTCTGCTTGCCGGCTCCGAAAGCGATGAAGCTTATGCAAAGAAAGTAAGAAAACTTGTTGAAAAAGAGAAATTGCAGGATTCGGTGATTTTTGCCGGACAGCGGTCGGATGTAAGTGATTTGATGAAAGCATCCGATGCCATGCTGATGATTTCTTACTTTGAAGGATGGAGCGTGGCGGCAACAGAAGCGATTGCCGCGGGACTGCCGATTATTCACAGCAGATGCGGAAGCGCCGAAGAACTGATATGCGGCGGACAAAACGGGATATTGGTGGACAATCCGGTTCGTGATATTGCCGGATATTCGTTTGAAGATTTATTAGATGCCATGGAAGAAGGCATTAACGAAAATCCCGATGAGGTTATGAAAGCCATGCTTTCCATGATCCGTGATGAAAATGAGTGGAAGCAAAGAAGAAAAGAGATTGCCCGGTTTGCGACGGAACACTTTGATTCGGAAAAAGTTGCAAAAGAGTACCTGACGCTTTTTTCCGGACTTTTAAAGGAAATGTATAATATGGAGACGAAAACATGAACAAAGTCGGTATTGTTATTTTAAATTTCAATTCCATGAAGTATCTGCCCCTTACCCTGGAAAGCCTTGTGCGCGCCAATGGTGAGGTCCCTTTTGTTGTGGGCGTGATTGACAACGGCTCTTCCAAAGACGAAAGGGATGCCTGCGAAAAACTGGTAAAACAGTACGATGCGAAATATGACAAGTGGGAATTCATCTTTTTCGATGCCGGAAAGAATTTAGGATTCAGCGGCGGAAACAATGTTGTGATAAAGTCCTTCCTGGAAAGGAAAGATATTACGCATATCTGTCTTCTTAATTCCGATGTAATCGTAACGGATTACTGGCTTGAATATCTTCTGGAAAAGAATAAGGATGTCATCGGACCGGTGACGAATGCGGCCGGAAACGAACAGACCATTCAGATTGATTATACGGCGGAAGCCGATAACAATGCCATTGACCTTGCGAATGCGTATGCTGCCAAACGTCATGAAAGCTACAAAGGCTTTGTTGTGGAAAGCGAACTTGTAACTTTCTTCGGAACGGTTATTAAACGCGAAGTAATCGAGAAAATCGGACTTTTGGATGAACAGTTTTATCCGGGTTCCTATGAAGACGATGATTACTGCGTGCGGATTTTAAACGACGGATTTGAAATCGCCATCGCAAGAGACTGTTTCTTGCATCATTTCGGAAGCGGTTCATTCTCCAACCTGAAAATGAGTGAAAGACAGAATATCGGGAATATCAATCGCGAACGTTTTGAAAAAAAATGGAACCGTCCGTGGCGTGACCGTACCTGGAAGATGCTTGAATCCTGCAAACAGGATATGGATTATCTGCTTGAAAAGAACAATCAGAACTGGCAGCAGGAGCAGCTGGATGCTTCCATGAAACAGCTTGAAAAACTGATGGAAGACTGGGGCGAGGCGATTAAATTCTTTACATCCAGGGCTGATCAGGTGGATGTGAATGCCTGCGAATATTCCGGCAAACAGCTTCTCGCCATGCTTTCCGTAAAAGCAAAGCATAAAGTGAAAAGCAAACTCGGAATCACAAAACGCAAGGTAAAAAAGGCCATTAATCATAAAGAAATCGAGCAGAAGGAAGCACAGGGAATCGCTCAGATTTATGAGGCCATGAAGAAGGCGCAGAATGCCGGTCATAAACCGATTTGTGTTTTTGCACCGATGTACAATAAGGAAAATGAGAGAGACGGTTATTTTCAGCGAATCAAGGCAGTGGATTTAACGGTTCTTAAGGATATGTTCCGCATCTATTTATACGATGAGGGTGTGGAATGCTTAGGAATGCGTTTTGATTTTATTGATGATCTTCACTGCACCGTTGTATTTAACAGCCATGAGCCGGGAAATTTAGAGGCGGTAAAGAAACTGGTTTCGGAGTGTAAGGTTACTTACACGCACAGTATCTTGCGTTTTATGGAAGACCGGACGGACAGGGCACTCTGGTCGATTTTTGACAATACGGATGTGAAGCATTTCTGGGATGTTCACGGAACGGTTCCGGAAGAATATGCCATGTCCGGGTCGGAACTCGGAAGCAAAATGGCGAATGAAATCGAAGAGTTCATGGCGAACCGTGTCGATGTTGCCGTTGTCGTAACCGAGGCGATGGGAAATTATTTAAAGAAAAAATATCCTCACATGAATGCAAAATGTGTGTGTATGCCGATTTTAAATAAAGACCTGCTTACACGCGTGGAACTTGACAAGAGCAAAAAGGATACGAAATATACGCTTGTTTATGCGGGCGGAACCCAGCCGTGGCAGAATATTTCCCTGATGCAGGATATTATTTCGAAGACCGGCGGAGTGTACGAGTATCGTATGTTCGTTCCGAATCCGGACGAATTTAAGTCTCTTTGGGGAGCAAGACCGGAAGTAACGGATATGATTGTCGATTCGAAGTCTCCGGCGGATCTTTACGAGGAATACAAGACCTGCGATTTCGGTTTCGTGCTCCGCGATCCCGATCCCGTGAACTTAGTTGCCTGTCCTACAAAGATTATCGAATATCTGCGTTTCGGAATCATTCCGATTCTTAAAACGACAGAAGTAGGTGATTTCGTCAATATGGGCATGAGATATGTTGCCTATACCGATGTCCTTCGAGGAATTGAAATGACCGAAGACGAGCGCCTTGGCATCATAGAGGAAAACTACCGGATTCTCGATAAACTGTCCGAAAAATACGAAAACGGAATTGCCACTCTCTCCGCAGCGGTAAAGGAACCGGTCGAGGCACCGGCCCCCATTGAACGCACTGACGGAAAGCCGAATATCGGTATTGTTGTAACCACCTTTGAAAAGGGCGGTTTGGAGCAGGTGGTATTAAACCTTTACAAGGGTTATAAGAAAAACGGATACAATGTTTATATGCTCTGCCAGAAGAACATTTTGGGACCGATGGCCGAGCAGATTGAAGACGGAGAGATGCTGGTATTTTATGACAGCATGAA
>OMRN01000038.1 GCA_900313265.1 uncultured Lachnospiraceae bacterium
AAAGAGCACGGGGGAACACAAAAAACGAAAAAAGATGGGAGAACGCCGATTAATGGAAACGACACTGGTAATTATGGCGGCCGGAATCGGAAGCCGTTTCGGAACGGGAATCAAGCAGTTAACCAAAATGAACGATGCAGGGGAAATCATCATTGATTATTCCATTTTTGATGCCAAAGAGGCGGGGTTTGACCGGGTTGCTTTTGTCATCCGTCACGATATCGAAGACGAATTCAGGGAAGTAATCGGAAACCGGATTGAGAAAGAAATTCCGGTTGATTATGTATTTCAGGAACTGTCGGATCTGCCGGAAGGTTTCAGTGTGCCGGAAGGAAGAACGAAACCATGGGGAACCGGTCAGGCAATTCTTGCCTGCAAAGGAACCGTAAAGAATCCGTTTGTCATTATCAATGCGGATGATTATTACGGAAAAACGGCATTCCGTCTGCTTCATGATTTCCTCACGGAAGAACATGAGAAAACAGATCAGATGCGCATGGCCATGGCCGGATTCGTATTAAAGAATACGGTCAGCGAAAACGGTACGGTTACCAGAGGCGTATGTATTGTCGGACAGGACAATATGTTAAACGGTGTCATTGAGTCGAGAGATATCGCCATCCGTGACGGAAAGGCAACGACTTCCACTGCGGAATCAAAGGATATCATTAACCCGGAAAGCATTGTTTCGATGAATATGTGGGCATGCGATCCGGACTTTCTGGACATTCTGGAAGAACGGTTTATCGGATTTTTGTCCGATCCCGCAAAGGATCCGTTAAAGGGAGAATTCCTGGTACCGGTTTTGATCGACCGCCTGATAAAGGAAAACCAGGCAAGTGTCAAAGTTCTTCCGACATCGGATAAGTGGATCGGAATCACGTACCGCGAGGATACGGATGCGGCAAGGGCGGAATTTAAGAGAATGACCGCCGAGGGTATTTATCCCGCAAAACTGTGGAAATAAAGAAAGAGGAAAGAATGGAAGAGCTCGCAATACTGGGCGGAAAGCCTGTAAGGGAGACAAAAATATATTACGGACGTCAGTGGGTGGATGAAGATGATGTGGCAGCGGTTGCCGAGACATTAAGAGGAAATCTCATCACCTGCGGACCGAAGGTTCAGGAACTGGAAAAAGAACTGGCTGCCTATACCGGAGCCAAATATGCCGTAGCCGTATCGAACGGAACGGCGGCACTTCACTGTGCCTGCCTGGCAGCGGGAATCAAAGAGGGAGATGAAGTAATTACCACGCCGCTTACGTTTGCCGCCAGTGCCAACTGTGCGCTGTATGTGGGAGCCAGACCGGTTTTTGCGGATATTAATCCGGAAACCTATAATATAGACCCCAAGAGCATCCGCTCAAAAATCACGGAGCGGACCAAAGCGGTGGTAGCAGTGGATTTCACGGGTCAGTGTGTGGAAAATGAAGCCATCCGGAAAATCTGCGATGAATATCATCTGGTATTTATCGAGGATGCCGCACATGCCATCGGTTCTGCCTATAACGGGAAAAAAGTCGGATCGCTTGCCGATATGACGTGTTTCAGTTTTCATCCGGTAAAGACCGTGACTTCCGGTGAGGGAGGCGCGGTTACCGTGAATAATGAGGAACTCTATAAAAAAGTCGTGCTGGCCCATACGCACGGAATTACGCATGATGCGGAACTGATGGAGGATGCACCCCATGAAGGTCCGTGGTATTACGAACAGATTTCCCTCGGATTTAATTACCGCATGACGGATTTCCAGGCGGCTCTTTTAATCAGCCAGCTGAAGAAACTCGAATTCTTCAAGGCCCGGAGAAAAGAGATTGTAAATCGCTATAACGAAGCATTTGCCGATACGCCGGGACTGATTGTCCAGAAAGAAATACCCGAGTCGGATACCTGCCGGCATTTATATATTATCCGTCTGGATTTGGACAAATTAAACTGCACCAGAAGAGAATTCTTCGATGCAATGAGTGCGGAGAACGTGCAGTGCCAGGTACATTATGTTCCGACCTATTATTTCCCGTATTACCGGAAACTCGGTTATGAGAAGGGATTGTGTCCGAATGCGGAAAAGGTATACGAAGGAATCATGAGCATTCCGCTGTATCCGAAAATGACGGATGAAGAGGTGGAAGATGTGATTCATGCGGTTAAGAAAATAATTGCATGGTATACAAAATAAAGGAAACGATTAAACGGTGACATAAACGGTGACAGGCACTTTTGTAACAAAAGTGCCTGTCACCGTTTATTGATTAGTAAAACCGTCTTTCAATGAATTCCCCCGTAAATGCCCCGTGAACTCTCCGGGTGCAGCGGGGAATTTTTCATATCCGGTCTGATCGCCCGAAACCGGTTTATAGAAGGTGATGCCACTAACCGTATAGCTTTCGGTTTCGTATTCTTCGTACGGCATCGCGCAGACATAATAATTCATCGGAAGATAGTTCTTCATTTCCTTACAAAGCATTACGCCTTTATATAAAATAACCGCGGCAAAAAATACAAGAAGAATATAATCCGCTAAGAGGAAACGTCCGGCACGGGTATTTTTCCCATGTGAACTTTTCCTAAGAAGAACCGGGTAAAGGATTTCGGTATAAGTAAATCCCGCCGCAAGGAGGCAGGGGAGAATGACAAATGCGTAGCCGTAACGGACAAGCGGAGCGGCCGTAAACCAGAGAAAGAAGGAGGCACTAAGAAGGATTAAAAGAAGCAGGAAATCTTTCTTTTTCGAAGAAGCCTTTAAGGAGCTGCCGGACGATTCCCGCTCCGTTTTCTTTCGAAAAGCGAAAAACGGAAAAACGGTAAATGTGCAGACAATTCCGATTAGATCCGCAATGAAAAACAGTCTGTTTAAGATGCTTTCCGTTTTAAACCAATAGGGAAACCATTCTGAGAACGAAGCGGAGTAATTACCGAGTTCCGGGAGTTTTTGTCCCCAGGCTTTGATTTCCGCGGAATCCCGGTGCGCGATTTCGGCGGCAATCTGCCAGTCCGGATGAAGGAATCCGAAAAGTGTGGACGGATAAAGGGGCCAGCCGGAAATGATATAGCCGCGAATCAGCATGGGCATTAAAATGACAAATCCGAAAAGGACAAAAAATCCGGTTCCCTTAAACTGTTTTTTCTTAATCAGATCATATGCCGGTTTGATAAAGAGAAAAGCCATAAAACCGGCGGAGAGCTTAAGTGTCACGGCGTACAGGGCAAGAAGGGACAAAAAGGCGAACGGAACTGGGGATTTTTCCTCTTTTTCCGCTAAAAGCGAGTAGTGATATACGACAAAGAACACTACGGATGTGGCAAAGTAATCCGAAGCGGGGGAGACGATTTCGAATAAAACAAGCGTGATGTAATAAAACATGCCGATACGGACAAAGTCCGTAAAATGAATCCGCCGGTCTTTGACGATATGGGCAAGGCCGGTTACGGGCATGAAAAGAAGCAGCAGAAAATATCCGGCCATGCAGTGCATTGGCTGAAGATTCATCCACGAGAAGGAAAAAAGTGCCGAGAGCGGATAGGCGGCGGAATTGTAGCCGAAACGAAAATGGAAAAGCGCGAGGCCTTTTACAACGCCGTATTCCTCAATCCACCGGATGAACTGGGAATGATAAAGGGCGGTATCGTAGTGCATATATCCGCGGGAAGAAGCAAACGAAAATAAAAGGATTCCGATGATCAGAGCAATCAGCGAAGGCAAAGCAGGGCGAAGACGGATAAAGGTATTCCGGATGTCCTTAAAAAACCATACGGCAATGAACAAAGCGAACGGAACCGGCAGAAGAAACGCAAGTGCCGCCACTTTATAAAACAGGCTGAAAATTTCGGCATATACGGTCAGAATCACAAGACCCGCCGCAAGATAGGAGGAAATGTGACATACGGTGTATTTTAATTTGGTGCATATCGGATGAAGGAGTGCAAATCCGAATAAAAATGCAAAAATGCTGACAGGTAACCAGCAGATTAATACTGAAAGCATGCTGCCTCCGACTGAGGGTTTCGTTCTTTTCGCCCGTTTCCTTCAAACGGCAGAAGGAAAACGGAAGTCGCATCTATTATAGCATAAACGAAAGGCGTTCGTCATTATGGTTCGGATTGCAAAGAAAAAACCGCTATTGTATAATGAAAATCGTGATCCTGAGATGAAACCGGTACACAGGGAAAGTCTTAAAGAAGAAATCCTTAAAGAAGAAATCCGAAAATGACAAAAGAGGGAATGAATAAGAATATTGCGGCTTTGCTGGCCACGCTGCCCGGTGTGGCCGGTTTATTTGCGCTTACAAGGCAGACGGGAGATCTTGCTGTCGGTGCGGGCAGTTTCTTTTCCCTGCTTCCCGCGCTTTTTGTGTTCTTCCTTTACCGGAAAATTTTAGGAGAGCGTTCATTGTCCGAAAGAAAAAATATCCGGAAAAGCGTCTTTGCCGTCGTCTTTTCGTTTTTCTTTGCCCTGTCGTTTTTCCTTGGTTACCAGATGCGTCAATACGGCATGACGGCAAGCGGATTCGCCGGAAAAATCGGAATTCTCGCGAACGGATTTTTATTAAGTTTTATTTTCTTCCCGTTTTTTTATATGATTTTTTCCTTTGCGGATCCGGCAAATAAAACCCCCGGGCAGGCGGGAGAACCATCCGAGAAAAACGGAAAACGGCAAAAAGAGTTTTCCGTAAAGTCTTCGTTTTTCCTTTCGTTTGCGATAATCTTTATCAGCTGGTTTCCGGTATTTTTGGCATACTATCCCGGAATCATGTCCTATGATTCCAACCGTCAGTTTTCGGAAGGATATCTTGGGATTTTCTGGGAACTCCAGCCTATATTACATACGCTTTTGATCCGGTGGGCCCTGCTTTTGGGAGAAGCCGT
>OMRN01000365.1 GCA_900313265.1 uncultured Lachnospiraceae bacterium
AACCGCCCACTTCATGGACGTAACCGCCCATGATTCGACTTTCGAAGAATCCGAAAAACCGGACAGTGCATTCTCATTGGAACTTAAATCAAAACCGTTCGCGGATGCATATTTATAAAGCATCGATGCTACGGCCTGTCGTTGTATCCTGGAACCGACACCGAATGTCCGGTTGGCATTTCCGCTGGCGATGCCGTTTTCATATGCCCAAAGAATTGCATCTCTCGGATAGCCCGGATTGTTCTTTACATCCATAAACGGGTTTGCCGCATTTACAGCCACCTCCGGTTTTCCTGACATGCTGTACAGTACCTGCGAAAACTGTTCTCGCAAAAGAGGTTTGTCAGGACCGAATGTGCCGTCCTTATTTCCTGCCATAATACCGTTGTCATAGACATACTGCACGAATTTTACATACCATGCTCCTTCCTTAACATCCGGGAAAATCTCCGTAACGTTACCTTCGGCTTTTACCGAAAGAAAAGCAAATGAAAGAATTCCTGCCAGTACAAAAAAAGCAGAAAGAACAGACATTATTGTTTTCGTTTTTCTCTTCATTTGACGAAACCTCCATGAGACAGTAAATCAGTATTCTTAAATTAGCAGTCAAATGCTTCGTAATTTCATATAATAATTCTTCATAGATTTTGAGGAAGAATCCCCTTACGGAGATTCTTCCTCATTTACTCAGTCACTTTCCACTATTCAGTTTCCTCTTTGGACGCATCTTCCCCGTTATCCTTCGCCCCATCGTCCGGTTCGTCTTTCGTATCGTCCTTTGGTTCATCGGAAGAATCATCTTTAATTTCATCTTTCTTATCCGGAACATCCTTATCTTCTGGATTCACTTTCGGCTCTTCCGGATTTACCGAAGGCTCATCCGGGTTAACGGAAGGCTCCTCCGGATTTACATCAGGATCTTCCGGATTAATCTCCGGCTCTTCCGGTTCGGCATTCGTATCATTGCCCGGTTTCGTCTTGGAAACCTTTACGAGAAGCGATCCGTTCTTCGGAAGAATTTCTCCGGGTTCAACATTCTGGGAAACAACATAATCCGTATCTTCATGTGCTTCGATGCAGGTAAGTGTAATTCCCATTCCTTCAAGAAGTTCTTTTGCTTCCTTAAATGTCATTCCGACAACCGAAGGACACTCCGGACCGGCAGGTCCCTTGCTGATCACTACTGTTATAACAGATCCCGGTTTTACGCGGCTTCCGGCTGCAGGATTCTGCGACATAATGGTTTCTTCCGGAATGGTATCACTCCAGTCGAACTCGTAATTCACTTCAAATCCGGCCGGAAGAAGAATGTTGTTGCAGCCTTCCGCACGACCCTTTCCGACTACATCCGGTACGATTACCACATGATCCGCGGTCTTTGCATAATCATCAAACTTCTTAAGCATCGTAGCGAATTCCGAACGCTTGGTCTGTGCTTTGGGTGCTAACTTCGTTCCCTTACCGCTCATAATACCGTATGCAAGTGCCCAGTTTAATGCATCCTTTGCCCAGGCTTCCACATCCGCGGAATCTTCAAAACTGTCTACACTGATTTCGGTTTCCGGCGGAATGGTTACATCCAGGTTTTTATAAATTGCATACTTATAAAGCATTAATGCAATCTGCTGACGGGCAGCCGCACCGTTCGGATCAAAAATTCCTCCGCCCTTACCGGTTACGATTCCGTTATCCGATGCCCAGATAACCGCCTTTGCATACCATGCATTCTCAGGAACATCACTGAATTTCTCTGTATAGGTTACTTCCGGCTCTCCTTCGTACTTATAAAGAATCTGTACGAATTCCGCTCTGGAGATCGGTGAATTCGGTCGAATCAGTACTTTGCCCGGAACCAGTTCTCCTTTACCGGTGATATAACCGTTGTCATATGCATATTTGATATTTGCATATTCCCATCCGCTTTCCTTTACATCTGCGAACGGATTCTCCGGATTATCTTCCGCAAGACAGACTACTTCACATTTTGCGGTGAGTCCGTTTTCGGTCTTTGCCGTAATGGTTGCTTTTCCGGCATAGGCAACACCTGTAATCACACCGTTTCCGTTTACGGTTACCGACGAAGGATTGGAACTGGTGTAAGTTACTTTCGTCTGCGTCGTATCTGACGGTTCAAGGGTAGGTACAAGTGTATATTTACCACCGTAGTAAATCGTATAACTATCGGTATTTAATGTAATCTTGGTACATGGAACAATGACATTTACCGTACATTTTGCTTCTTTTCCGTTAACGGTTGATGCGGTAATGACAGCCGTTCCGATTTTTACTGCCTTAATGTTTCCGTTCTGATCAACGCTTACCACACTCGCATCGGAGCTCTTCCATTTTACCGTTTTATCATAGGCATTATCCGGAACAACTACCGCTTCAAGCTTTAAGCTGCTACCTCGATTAAGATTCAGTTTGGAGTAATAAAGTCCGATTCCGGTCGGCTCGATTCTCTTGCTGTTAACAGTACACGTCTTGGAAATACCGTTGATGGTACGAACCGTAATAACCGCTTTACCGACTTTTAATGCCTTCATGTTTCCGTCCTGATCCACGCTTACAATACTCGGATCGGAACTCGAAAAGTAAACGGTTTTATCATATGCATTATCCGGTGCAACGGCATAACCGAGTTTCTTTGTATCCCCGACAATCATATCAAGACTGTCAAAGTACAGTCCGAGACCGGAAGGCGCCACAACCGACGGGTCGAAATCGCATGCTCTGGTTGTTAGAACATGCAGCTGTCCGCCTCTGGTGTCATTGGTCGCCCAGTAGATTTTTCCGTTGTAATATACCGGGTCGGTATCCGCTGCAAGCATGCAGTCCGGAACGAATGTCGTATCGAGTTTTACTTTGCCGTTTCCGTCAATTTCCGCATAATAGGCATTTAAAGACATATTGTCATACCAGTAATTGGCGGGATATGCACGCTTCTCCCATAAAATGCCGACGGTGTCGGAATCAATCGCAACAATATGCGGATTGGCCGCATAATAATTCTCGTCATAACCCGTAAGCCACAAAATACCGTAGTTTACTTCCGTTCCGTCAAGCCATAACTGTGTTTTTGCACTCGCCGGTTTGGTACCCGTGGTTTTACGCGTTTCTCCGGCTACCGCATACTGCGCGGCACCGGAATACTTTCCGAAATCTTTTTTCAAAATCTGCAAAAACAGATCCCTTGCCCCGTAATGACCGTAGTATCCCGTGCCGGGAGCCGGTTCTACCGATAAGAGCCGGTCGGAAGAAGCCGCAAACATATATCCGTTCGTTACTTCCGCCATTCCGCCGATCTGGGCAAATGTTTCATTATATCCGTATGCACGGTTCGGTCCTTCACGGAAATGGAAGGAAACCATATCTCCGTCATGATATTTTGACCAGGAGGAGCGTTCGGTATCGATTGCTTTTCTGAGTTTGGTGATATGGAATCCTCTGGTATACGCATCTCCCTGATTAATGGCCAGATATCCTCCGCTGGAAACGGGATAAATCCTCTGGTCAAAGGAATGGGATGTATATGCCATATTGTTGTATTTTCTGGTCATCGTGGCACAGTCCGCATAGATAATCATGCTGGACTGATGTCCGTTATACATTTTACGGGCATAACTTACGGCAAGTACATTATTCTGGATTGCCATGCTGCAGCTTCCCGCTTCGAAAGGATACTGTGTTCCCCAGGTATTATCGGAATACGGTTTGCTGTCATAGCCGTTTAATACCAGTTCTTTAACAAAGGTTCCGGAACTGTTGTATTTTGCAATACACATGGTTACGCAGTTGGTATCATTCGCATCGTTCTGTGCCCATACCGCATAATAGTTTCCGGCCGAATCACAGGTAACGTCGCCGAATACCGGATATCTTGCTTCTAACTGGATTCTCTCCGTCTGGTTTAACAATTCAGGGTCATATTTCTGAATGACCAGCGCATTTCCGGTAAAATATGCCACGTTAATGCGGTTTGCATTGTCTAACATGGTAACGACCTTCGGTGTTTTGGCACTGTAAGAACCCGCAACATTCCGGTAGGTGCTTCCCTCTCCCGCAATTTCAATCGAAACATGTTTGATTTTGGCAATACGATGCGTGGTATCGCTAAGGATCGCGCTTCCCGCCGCAAATGTGTTCTTTACGGCAAAAATGCCGATAACGGCAAGCAGTATCGCCAGTCCGGTTACAATTCTTCTGATGTTTTTTTTCATACTGTCCCCTCCGTCACTGAACCGATTCTAAATTTCCTGTGTTCATAAATGACTGTATTTCCTTTTCAAGTTCGTTTAAGTCCGTTACGTCCGTATAAAATCCGTCCACACCTTTTTGCGTATAATCCGCAATTTCTGCGGCATCATTCAGGGTATGAAGATATGTTTTCATGCCGTATGAATGAATTTTTTCATTCACTTCTTCATCCCACCAGTTATACGGCATCGTAAGCACTTCGATTTTGTTCTTTTTACAAAAATACAATACCCTGTCAAGACTGTCCGTGCCACCCTGCTTATATATCGTAAACAGATAATGTTTCGCATCAAACGTGCTTTCCACCGCCGTATACATATCCTCATTGTAAAGCTGGACAATCAGATGCTCTTTTATATGGTGCCGTTTTAATGCGGGATATTCCGAAAGAATTTCGGCAGCCCTCGTAAACTGTTCCACCGTTTCTTTATATCCGTCTTCCTTCGAATCCGTCACAATGTAAATATCCGGATTTTCAATCATTAAATCAAAAAGGTCATGCAAATCCGTCGTTTCGTATTTGTCCCAGATTCTGGCATTCATGAATTCGTCATGCGTCGGAATATATCCGTTTTCAAACTGCGGAAGGCCGTGGGAACTCTCCCAGTCGTGTTTTAATACAATGTCCCTGTCCGAAGTCATCATAAAATCGGCTTCAAAAACCTTATGCCCGCCTTCAAGCGATACATGAAACGCATCGGAAGAATTCAGGTACTGATGACCGTCCAGTTCACCCAGAGCATGTACGACAAATTCGTACCGGTTATACCACTGTCTGGATTCATGATAGCGAAGATACAGACATATAATACCGACTGCCACAAAAACGCCCAGACAAAGCCACCGAAACAGATTCCATTTTCCGAAATAAATGCCAAGCATGACAAGCAGCATAACGATGTCAAACGGAAGCAGCAGGATTCCGTAAAGAAATGCTGCATGCGTAGCATCCGACAAATCCGTGTAGGTGTATTCCATTCCCATGAATAATGCCGTATGATTGGCAAAATTCCGGAAAACGGCCGGCTTGGACGGATTTAAGGTTGCTCCGACTTCGATGGAATCATCGCCGATATCGGTAACCGATACATCCACGGTATACTGCTTCCCTTTTTCCATGGGAACTTCATCCGGAATTAAAATCAGACAGAGCACATCTTCGTTATACCATGCCAGATCCACGGTGTTTTCTTTTAGAACCGTTCCCGCATCATCCTTCAGTTTCATGCTTAGAATACCGCTTTTTGCCGTATCACAGTGATAAAAAAACAGGATGATATTCTCCGGCGTATTATGCGGATTTACAAAAACCTGGGAAATCGACGAAAAATCGCGGTTTAATGCAATTCTTCCGTCCGCTGTACCTCCCTGTGCACTCCAGACTGCCGTATGGATTTCCGGACAGTCAAGTGCATGTTTCTTATATTCAAAGCGAAGAAAGAAAAATTCGGCAACAAGGATGATGAGATATATTGCAATGATAATAATTCCGCTCTTTTTTTTATTCATCGTTCCTTACATGCAATGCAGTTTTATGCCTTCTGCAAGTCCTCTTTCTCTTTTTCAAGATTTTCCTTCGCAACCGCAAGCATCAGTTTGATACGGTTTTCCTGGTTCACTTTTGTCGCACCGGGATCATATTCCACCACTACGGTATTCACTTTCGGATTCATCTGGCGAACCTTTCCGATCATGCCCTTTACGGCGACATGACAGGGAAGGCATCCGAACGGCTGAACGCAGATGACATTTTCATATCCGTGATCGGCGAACTCCAAAACTTCCGCCGCTAAGTACCAGCCTTCTCCCATGCTGTTTGCGGTATCCACGATACCCTCCGCACGCTTCATTAAATCCTTGACACGTTCGGGAGCGGTAAATTCCGGAAACTCCTCGATTGCCGAAATCAGGGTATCTTCCACACCGAAATACCATTTCATGACGATTTCCATGATTAATCTCTTCCATGGTTTTCCTCCGAATTTACGAAGTTCTTCGAGTGCACCGTTTGTTTTGTATACACCGAATCCAAGCATGCTCGGCATATAGGATTCGCAGTCCTGGGATGCTAAGAATTCCTCTAAATGATTGTTTCCGGGAATGGAATATTTTAAAAACAGTTCCCCGACAATCGCAACCTTTACCTTCGGTGTTTTTGTGACGGGAATCTTGCGTAAATCCTCTCCCATCATACGAAGGTTCTTGCGGATGGCTTTCTTTTTATAGCCTTTTCCGTGATTGAATTCATCAATGAGATAATTGATCCATTTATCGATTACCGCATCGGTTTCGCCTTTATTGTTCTCATACGGACGGATCTGATTGCCGAGAATCATTAAAAAATCGCCGTATATCATTCCCGCAACCGCCATAAACAGTGTGGAAATACGCATCAGTACGCCGCTGTTATACTCCATAAACCAGGTGTTCGCTGAAATAAACGGTACATTCGGATACCCGGCTTTTTCAAACGCCTTACGCATCAGGTTGATGTAGTTTGAATCCCTGCAGCCTCCTCCGGACTGGGTAATCATCATGGCAACCTTATTCGGATCGTATTTTCCGCTTTCCATTGCGGTTAACATCTGTCCGGTAATTAAAAGGCAGGGATAGCAGATATCGTTATGAACATACTGCAGACCCTTTTTTAATACTTCGGGTCCTTCATACCCCATCAAGTCCGTGTTATATCCGTCTCTTGCAAGAATCGGTTTGATTAATCGAAAATGCAAAGGTGCCATCTCCGGTATCAGGATGGTATACTTTTCCCTT
>OMRN01000127.1 GCA_900313265.1 uncultured Lachnospiraceae bacterium
AGCAAAGAGAATTTCAATGAGCCGAAGGAGTATTCGGACGGAATTGTCGAAAGAACCCTCACAAAGCCTGAAAATGACGGAGCCTGGCTTGTCAAGAACAGCTGGGGGCCAAGCTGGGGAGAGGACGGTTATTTTTGGATTTCGTATGAAGATTATACCCTCGGGACGTTCTCGGTGCTTGTCGGTGAGAAAGCCAATAATTATGACCATAATTACCAGTATGACGGATCCTACATGAATTTGTCGGTCAGCCAGTTAAAAACAATCTGCGTATCCAATGTGTTTAAAATTACCGGTTCCGAACAGTATTTAGAGGCGGTTTCGTTTGATACGCCAACCACTCAGGCGGATTATAAAATTGAAATATACCGGAATCTTTCAAATTCAGCAGATCCTGAAAGCGGAACGCTGATTCCGGAAGCAACCACGACGGGAAAAACGTCGCTCAGCGGATATTATACCGTGAAACTGCCACAGAAAATTCCGATGATGCAGGGGAATACCTTTGCCGTAGTTGTAACGCTGGAAAGATCATCGGGTAATGCCGGAATTTATGCGGAAAAAAGCGATGAAAGAAAGGACATTAAGGGTAAGGTCTATGCACAGTATGTTGCAACGGCAAAGGAAAATCAGAGTTTTATAAAGAAAAACAGTGTATGGGAAGATTACGGACGAGCGAAAAATGCAAATTTCCGGATTAAGGCATTTACCTCGGACATTCCGGACAGTGAATTCGTGAATCCTTTTGCGGATATTGAAAAGGACAATCCGAAGTGGAAGTACGATGCGGCGCTTTATGCCTTTGGAAACAATTATATGACCGGAAAAGGGCAGACCGGGGACGGAAAAATCATATTCTCGCCGGATACGCTGATTACGCGTTCACAGTTTGTACAGGTTCTTTACAGTGTCGACGGCAGGCCGGAAGTGAACTATAAACCGCACTTTGACGATGTTCCGGCCGGAAAATGGTTTACAAATCCGGTGACATGGGCTTCGGACAACGGAATTGTTGCCGGAAAAGGCAGCGTATTCGATGTAAGCGGAGTCGCCAGCAGAGAACAGATTGCCCTGATTTTTTATAAATATGCAATCTATAAAAAACTGGATGTAAGCATCGACCCCGCCGGAAAGAAGCCGGATGATTTTATTGATAAAGATTCGATAAGTCCGTGGGCGGCAGATGCGATGAAATGGGCCCTTTCTCGCGGGATTATAAGCGGAAAGGGAAGCGATACGGCCGGATACCGCATCGATCCGAAGGGAAATGCCACAAGGGCCGAATGCGCGGCGATTTTAAAGAAATTCATGGATCTTTATGAGTAAATAATCCGCATGGTTTTGGAACTTATGGTCATGAAACGGGCAGAAGCAAAGAATATTACGGCCGGATAAAAAGAGAAAACGACAATCGGATAAAAAGATTTGTCTTAGTTAACATATTACAGTATAATATAATAGCAGTTTTTTCGGAAAGCGGTTATTATTACCAGCTGACGGAAAAGTATTCTTGAAAAGGTTTATCAGAGAGGAAAACGATGAGAAAAAAGATTCGCGCATTTAAAACACTATGCGTCCTTCTTGGCATTTATATGATGCTTCTTCTGCCGCTTCAGACGACAATGAATGTCAAAGCGGATTATATACCGGCAACCGAAACCGGGGAAGAGACGGAAGAGAAATCGGAAGACATTTCGGAAGAAACGACAGAAGAGAATACCGAAGATTTTTCGGAAGAGACGACGGAGGAAAATCCGGAAGATTCATCGGAAGTAACTTCGGAAGATTTGTCAGAAGAAACTTCGGAAGATGCTTCGGAGGAATTATTGGAAGAAACATCCGAAGAGGATGAGATTTTAACTTATTCGGATGATAAAGAAGACTGGTGCGGATTTATTCCCATGCCGGATCAGGAAGAGGCGGAATGCATCGGAATATCGGATGATTCCGAACTGTTAAAAGCCGAGAAGAATCCGGTTTCCTACGATTCCAGGGATTACGGACGTATTACATCCGTCAAAAACCAGAATCCTTACGGAACATGCTGGAGTTTTGCGTCGATGGCGGCACTTGAAAGCAGTCTTATCTGTGAACAGAAGGCAGATGATCCAGATTTATCCGAAATGCATTTTATCCGTTACGCCCTTCCGGATGAAAATATTACCGATCCGCTCGGCGGAACCGATAACGATTCGGTTCTGTATGTCGGAAGCGATAAAATGAACCAGGGCGGCAATATTACGGTATATTATCATGCACTTACGAACTGGAAGGGTGTGGTAGATGAAAGCAATAACCCTTATCCGGATCCGGAAGACGACCCGAAACCGGTATCTCTGGCAGATGCTTATTCTAACGACATTATTCATGTTCAGGGATGTTACCGTATTAATCAGACGGATAAGTATTATATTAAACAGGCCATTATGCAGTATGGTGCATTAGCCGGAAGCATGGGATATTTTAATTTTTTCTATGATTCAGATCATTCCGCCTATTTTGCGGATACCAATTACGCAATGAACCATGCGGTAACATTTATCGGATGGGATGATAATTACAGCAAAGAGAATTTCTTAGAACCCGGTGAATATATAAATAAGCAGGGTGAGACAAAATATCGTACCAGACCGAAAAATGACGGCGCATGGCTTGTTAAGAACAGCTGGGGACCGAACTGGGGAGACAACGGATACTTCTGGATGTCTTATGAGGATGCTTCGCTCGGTGTTTTCAGTGTGCTGGTCGGAGAAAGTGCGGATAATTACGATCATAACTATCAGTATGACGGATCGTATTTAAGCTTACAGGCTTCGGTAGATGAGCATACAATTACCGCGGCGAACGTATTTAAAGTAAAAGGACGTGAGCAGTATCTGGATGCGATTTCCTTTGATTCACCGAATGCAGTGGTGAATTATAAAGTTGAGATTTACACCAATATTAAGAATCCGGAGGATCCGACAAGCGGAACCCTGATTTCGGATGCTACTGTTACGGGGAAAACGAAGTTTACCGGATATTATACCGTGAACCTTCCGTGCAGGATTCCCTTGATTCCGGGGAATACGTTTTCGGTCGTTGTGACACTTCAGAAAGATACGGATAACGTCTCGATTTATTCGGAGTGCACCGGTGAAAGACGTGACAGTGCGGGTAATGTTTACGGGAAGTATGTTGCCGCTGCAAAACCTCATCAGAGTTTCTTAAAAACTTCTACCGGATGGATGGATTACGGTGCGAGATATGACCGGAATATCCGTATTAAGGCATTTACTAACGATATTCCCGATGAAGAACTTGTGGATCCGTTTGCGGATATTGAAAAAGACAATCCGAAGTGGAAATA
>OMRN01000368.1 GCA_900313265.1 uncultured Lachnospiraceae bacterium
AACTACATTTGTAGGTAAAGTCGGAGAGGATGTTTTCGGTTATCAGTTAAAGGATGTTTTGGAAGAGGTCGGAATCGGAACAAAAGGTCTTAAACTGGATGCGGAAGTTCATACCACGTTAGCTATCGTACATAAACTTCCGAACGGGGACCGTGATTTTTCCTTCTACCGGAATCCCGGCGCCGATATGATGCTTTCGGAAGAGGATGTGGATGAAGAGCTGATTAAGAGCGCAAAGATTTTTCACTTCGGTTCCCTTTCCATGACTTCGGAACCGGTGAAATCCGCCACGATGAAAGCTCTCGGAATCGCAAAAGACGAGGGAATTATCATTTCCTTCGATCCGAATTTAAGAGAGCCGCTGTGGCCTTCATTGGAGGATGCCAAAAGAGAAATCGCATTCGGCATGAGCATGTGTGATATCTTAAAAATCTCCGACAATGAAATTACCTGGTTTACGGGGATTGATGATTATGACGAAGCGGTTGTGAAACTCTTCGAGGATTATCCGGATATCCGGATGATTCTGCTGTCAAAAGGACCGGAAGGAAGCTGCTGTTATCAGAAAGAACGTCATGTAACCGTGAAACCGTTCCTGCAGGAAAATACCATTGAAACAACCGGAGCGGGAGATACATTCTGTGCGGGCGTTCTGCATTATGTTTTGGAACACGGACTGAAGGATTATGACGAGAGTGAAATGACGGATATGCTTACCTTTGCCAATGCTGCGGCATCGATCATTACCACAAAAAGAGGCGCGCTCAGGGTAATGCCGGAAGCGGAAGAGGTGGAAGCTCTCGTAGCGACAAGGCAGACTGATTGAACGGGTTTGATAAAAGTAAATAATAATTAGACCGGAAAAAGTGCTTGCGTAATGCGGGCACTTTTTTTATAATGGATATTGTAAACGATTACAATATATTTTCAAAAGCAAACAAGCAACACGCAGACAGGAATCAATGTGCAAAGTACAAGAGGTGATTGCGATGGAAAATAAAAAATGGGACAAAACATTTCGGGAAAGAATAGCACTTTATTACGATGAACTGAAATGGCTTTACATGGAACTTTATCATAACGATACGCAGGCTTTTGAGTATTTTACGGAAATGCTGTATACGTATTACCGCAAAAGAAACAAGACATTAAAAGCATGGGATGAGGCCAGGGATGTGGTAAAAGACTGGTTTGCCGGAAATGAAATGCTCGGCATGCTCATGTATACGAACTGCTTCGCGGGAAATTTAAAAGGTGTGAAAGAGCACCTTGACTATATTGAAGAATGCGGTGTGAATTACATTCATTTAATGCCGCTTCTTGAAAGCCCGGAAGGGAGAAGCGACGGGGGATATGCGGTTTCGGATTTCCGGAAGGTTCAGCCGCAACTGGGTTCCATGAAGGACCTTGCCAGCCTCTCCGATGACTGTCATCAAAGGGGAATCAGTGTCTGTCTCGATTTCGTTATGAATCATACAAGCGAGGATCACGAGTGGGCAAAACGTGCCCGTGCGGGAGAAAAGGAGTTTCAGGACCGGTATTTCTTTTTTGACAACTGGGATATCCCGAATCAGTATGAACTGACGGTCCCGCAGGTATTTCCGCAGACAGCGCCGGGAAATTTTACTTACTGTGAAGAGGCCGGAAAAATCGTTATGACCTCGTTTTACCCCTACCAGTGGGATTTGAATTACCGCAACCCGGTGGTGTTTAACGATATGACGGCAAACATGCTGTATCTTTGCAATCAGGGTGTGGATATCATCAGACTCGATGCGGTTCCATATATCTGGAAAACACTCGGCACGAACTGCCGCAATTTACCGGAAGTACACAGTCTTGTGCGTATCATGAGAATTGCCGCAGAGATTGTCTGTCCGGGAACACTGCTTCTCGGAGAAGTGGTTATGGAGCCTTCGAAAGTCGTTCCGTATTTCGGCAGTGTGGAGCGCCCGGAGTGCCATATGCTATATAACGTTACGACAATGGCAAGCACATGGCATACGGTTGCGACCAGAGATGTACGTCTTTTACGGCATCAGCTTGAAACGGTTTTTGCGCTTCCGAAGCAGTATGTTTTCTTAAACTATTTAAGGTGTCACGACGATATCGGCTGGGGCCTGGATTACCCGTATTTACAGCAGTTCGGAATGGAAGAAGTTCCGCATAAGAAGTATTTAAACGATTATTTAAAAGGCGCTTTTCCGGGAAGTGATTCGAGAGGAGAACTCTATAACGACGATCCGAGACTCGGGGATGCCAGACTTTGCGGAACGACCGCATCGCTATGCGGAATCGAAGCGGCGGAGTATGAGAAAGATGCGGAAAAACTGCAAAAATATATCGGCCTTGATTTGATGCTCCATGCATTTTTGCTGACACAGAGCGGAATTCCGGTACTCTACAGCGGGGATGAAATCGGACAGTTAAACGATTACACCTATCATGACGACAAGCACAAATGTGAGGACAGCCGTTATCTTCACAGAGGCGATTTGGACTGGAAGAGCGTTGCAAAGCGGAAGAAAAGAGGAAGCCGGGAGAAGGCGATTTTTGACGGAATCCGTAAATTATCGAAGCTTCGCAGTACCCACCGCGTATTCGAAAATGCGGCGGATACGTGGATTGTCGAAACCTGGAATGATCATGTTCTCGGAATCGGACGGTATTATAAGGGCGAGAAAATGATTGCGCTATTTAACTTCGGAGACAGTGAAGAAACCGCATGGATTGACGAACATGAGAAATATAACGACATGCTGACGAAGAAGCCTGCAGAGGCAAAGAATGTATGCCTTCCGGCTTATGGATTTAAGTGGCTGGTTACGAAAATTAAGTAATACGCAGGAAAGGAGAATATCCGGGTATCAAAACCCGGATAGGAATGCGAAATGACGATAAAAGAAATTGCACAATTAGCGGGGGTTTCAACGGCTGCCGTGAGCAGATACTTTAACGGCGGTTCGCTCAGTGACGATAAAAGGAAAAAGATCGCGAAAGTGGTGGAGAAGTATTCCTATGTTCCGAATTCCCTGGCACAGACAATGAGAACCGGAAAAAGCGGACAAGTCGGTGTCATTGTTCCGCATATTCATTCGGACGCCGTATCGCAGATTATGGCGGGAATTGCCATCGCACTTCATGAAAATGAGTATTCTTTCATTCTTTGCTGCACGGATGAAGCGAGGGAAAAAGAAGTGGAATTCATCGAAGCGATGCAGCGCGGCAGAATGGACGGAATCCTGTTAATGGGTACCGTAATGACGCCGTATTTAAGGAATGCCATTGAAAAATGTAAAATCCCGATTGTGGTTACCGGGCAGAGTTTCAGCGGTGTTTCGTGCGTGTATCATGATGATGTACATTCCATGAAAGATATCACTCGTCTTATGTTAAAGAAAAGGGACAGGGTTGTTTATATCGGTGTAAATGAAGAAGACGAAGCTGCCGGAAGAGCCAGAAAAAAAGGAGTCGAAAAAGCTTTTGAAGAAGCGGGGCTCGGTTCCGAAAGTTTAATCAGCGAAGTTTCCGATTTTACGATTGAAGGAGGCTGCCTGGCCGCAAAGAAACTTCTGGAAAAATGCCCGGATTTAAACGGAATCGTCTGTGCTACCGACCGGATTGCTCACGGTGCGATTCTGGCGTTAAAAGAAAGCGGCCGAAAGGTCCCGAAAGATGTGAGCGTTACGGGTGTCGGAAACTGCTGGGCGGATATCGTATCCGAGCCGCAGTTAACCACCGTAAAACTGTATTTTGAACAATGCGGCACAACGGCGGTGAATCTGCTCATGAGAATGATTCGCGCCGACGGAGAAAAGGAACCGATCAGTGACATCAAACTCGGGTATCAGATTATAGAGAGGGGGTCGATATAAAAGATGAAACTGTTATTCATAGATATAGACGGAACCTTAACGGTACCGGGTGAAAACATTCCGCCAAAGAGTGCTTTGGAGGCCATAAAGAAAACGCAGGAGAAGGGAAACAAAGTTTTTCTCTGCACAGGACGTAATCCGGATATGTTAAAGCCTCTTTTGGTGTACGGATTTGACGGAATTGTAGGAAGCGGCGGAGCTTACGTAACCGTGGGGGATAAAACCATCATCGATGCTCCGATGCCGGACGAAGACCGTGACAGAGCGCTTGAATGTCTTCATAAGAACGGCGTTTACTGTACCATCGAGGCAAAAACCGGATCATGGTGCGATGAGGGAATCGGTGAATTCATGGTAAGACAAAGCGGCGGAAACTCCGAACTGCAGCGCTGGCGAAAGGCGATTGAGGAAAGTCTCGGAATTAAATCCATCAAAGAATATAAGAATGAGCCGATTTATAAGATGGTTTTCATTTGTGAGAATATTTCACAGATTGACGAGACAAAGAAACTTTTGGAAGGCAAGTACCGTTTTATCGTTCAGGAAGCGGGAGAGTGCCTGATTAACGGGGAACTCGTAAGTGTGGAATTTGACAAAGGAAAAGGTGTAAAAGCGGTTGCGGAATACTTAAATGTACCGATTGAAGACACCTACGGATTCGGCGACAGCATGAACGATCTGGAAATGATTGAGACGGTAGGAACCAGCGTATGCATGGAAAACGGCGCAGAGGCGCTTAAGAAGGTTTCGGATGTGGTCTGTCCCGCGGTTACCGAAGACGGACTTGCAAAAGCATTTGACCAATTGGGACTTTTATAGTAGAATGAAAATGTATTGAAAACGATTACAAACCGGAAATGATAAAAAAGGAGGAACGCGTATGGCATTGGATTACAGAAAGTGCGCCGAGGAAATCGTTGCCAACATAGGTGGCAGAGAGAATGTCGCTCAGGCTGCACATTGCGCAACAAGACTCAGACTTGTTATTAAGGATAACGGAAAGATTAACAAGGCTGCCCTGGAAAATGTAGATGGTGTAAAGGGTATGTTCGAAAACAACGGACAGCTCCAGCTCATCATCGGAACAGGTACCGTTAACAAAGTATATGACGAATTCCTTGCAGTAACGGGAATGAGCGCAGCAACAAAAGACGATGTAAAGAATGCCGCAGCGGCCCAGCAGCCGATCTGGAAGAGAATTTTAAAATCCATCGGCGATGTATTTGTTCCCATTCTTCCCGCAATCGTTGCTTCCGGTCTTTTGATGGGTGTTGTGGAAGCGTTAGGAAAAGCGATTCCTACGTTCGGGGATACAGCGTGGTATGCGTTTCTTGATATGGTTTCCAATACCGCATTCGCATTCCTTCCCGTAATTGTGGCAATTTCCGCGGCGAGGGTTTTTGGCGGAAATGTTTATCTTGCAGCCGTTATCGGTCTGATGATGGTTCACACCTCATTACTCAACGGCTGGAATGTAGGTAACGTGCAGGCCATCAATGATTTCTTCGGTGTTACGGACGGAGTGATTCCGACCTGGAATCTGTTCGGAAATATTCATATCGGATCCTATGTTCTAGGCTCGATATCGAGGCACGGCTATCAGGGCCATGTCATTCCGGTCATGTTGTCCATATGGCTGATGTGTAAGATTGAAAAATGGCTTCACAAAGTCGTACCGGAAATGATTGACCTTTTTGTCGTTCCGATTACCACCGTATTCTTAACCGCGCTGGCAACGTTTATCGTAATCGGACCTATTTTTGCAACACTTGAAACTTACGTATTAAAGGGAGCACAGTGGCTCGTTCAGTTCCCGCCGGGAGCTCTGATTATGGGTGCGGTATATCCGATTACCGTCGTCATGGGTCTACACCATATGTACAATGTTATTGAGGCAGGAATGCTATCCTCGGTAGGCTTAAACACCTGGATGCCCATCGCATCCGCTGCGAACTTCGCACAGTTCGGTGCCTGCCTTGCCGTTGGTCTTAAGTGCAGAAATGCAAAGCTTAAAACCGTTGCCATTCCTTCCTCCATGTCCGCAGCGTTAGGTATTACCGAGCCGGCTATCTTCGGTGTTAACTTCCGTTTCATGAAGCCGTTTATCTGCGGTATGATCGGTGGAGCATTCGGAGCACTGTTCGGAGCGATTACAAAAATCGGCGCAACGGCATACGGCGTTACCGGAATTCCCGGATACTTAACCATCAATAATTACGGACTTTATACCATCCTTCTTTTAATCTCCGGCGGTATTGCATTTGTACTGACCCTGATTATCTGGAAGGAAGACGTTCCGGAAGAAGTACCTGCACCGATGCCGAAGGAAGAGACTTCTTCCATTCAGTCAAACGGTGCGGATGTTACCGCGAAAAAGGTTATCGTCAGCTCCGGCGGCGAAATCGCAAAATGCACACCCGGTACGGTTATTTCCTATACCGAAATTAACGATCCGTCCTTTGCATCGGGTGCCATGGGAGTCGGAGTCGGCATTGAACCCGAAGAAGGTGTTGTATATGCTCCGATGGACGGCGAAATCGTTTCGGTTGCGGATTCGAAACATGCCATCGGAATCTGTGATGACAATGATCAGGAACTGTTAATCCATGTCGGTATCGATACCGTGGAAATGAAGGGAGACGGATTCACACCGTTTGTTGCGGAAGGCGACAAGGTTACGAAGGGCCAGAAGATTCTTGAATTCGACCTTGCAAAAATCGCAGCCGCCGGTCATCCGAATACGGTAGTCGTACTTTTAACCAACAGCGATGATTTTGAGGATATCCAACTTGGAGAGCAGTAAAGTGAACTGTCAGTAATGACGAGAAGATATCATAAAGAAAATCAAATGAGAAAATAATACAGGAAAAGAAAACAGCACAATAAAATAACACAAAACAAAGGAGAGAAAAACATGAAAGAGTTCAAGTATGTAATTACCGATGAAGTTGGAATCCATGCACGTCCCGCAGGTCTTCTGGTTCAGGAAGCAAAGAAGTATACCAGCACCATCATGTTTGTTAAAGGCGAGAAGAGTGCGAAAGCAACATCCCTTATGAAACTCATGGGCATGGGAATCGTTAAGGGTGACGAAGTTACGATTCAGGTGGAAGGCGATGATGAAGAGGCTGCTGCAGCTGCAATCGAAGCTTTCATGAAAGCAAATTTCTAATTAATTGTCCTTCTTATGTCGGAGCGGTCTTTGAGGCTGCTCCGACATGTGTTTCATTAATTTGCAATGTGAAATCAGCTTTTCAGGAGGGGTACAGGGTATGGTAATTTATGAAGGCAAGGCGGTTTTTGAAGGAATCGCCATCGGAAAAATATATGTATATACCAAACAGGAACAGGCTGTAAAACGCTATAAAATAGACGATGTCGAAGAAGAAAAGAAGCGTTACGGTCAGGCAAAAGAAAAGACCATAGAGCAGTTAAAAGCTCTTTATGACAAAGCGGTAAAGGAAGTCGGAGAGCACGGCGCAGAGATTTTTATGGCGCATCAGCTGATGGTGGATGATGACGATTTTGTGGAATCCGTGGAAAGCATCATCGAAACCGAAGGCGTGAATGCGGAATATGCGGTTGCGACGACCGGCGATAATTTCTTTAAGATGTTCTCCGAAATGGAAGAGGAATATTTCCGTGGCAGAGCGGCGGATATCAAAGATATTACCGAGAGAATTTTAAACGCACTTTCCGGTGCGGGACAGGGCGGCATTGTATCGGATGAACCGGTGATTGTGGTGGCCGATGATTTAGCTCCTTCCGAAACGGTTCAGATGGACAAGGATAAAATTCTTTCGTTTGTAACGGTTCACGGTTCAGCGAATTCACATACGTCGATTCTTGCAAAAACCATGAGCATTCCGGCATTAATCGGCTGTCCGGTTCCGTTATCGGATGAGGTAAACGGGCTGATGGCGGTTGTGGACGGCTATGAAGGAAAGCTGTATGTCGATCCCGATACGGAAGTTCTGGCAAAGAAGAAAGAACTGCTCTTAAAGGAAGAAGAAAAGAAGAACCTTTTAGAGAGATTAAAAGGCAAAGAAAATATTACCTTAGACGGACAGAAAATCAATCTGTATGCCAACATCGGAAACACCAAGGATTTGGGATTAGTGCTTCAGAACGATGCCGGCGGAATCGGACTTTTCCGTTCGGAATTCATTTATCTCGGATCCGATCATTATCCGACCGAGGAAGAGCAGTTTGTCATTTACAGACAGGTTGCACAGACACTTGCGGGTAAGAAAGTAATCATCCGGACCCTTGATATCGGAGCGGACAAGCAGGCGGATTATTTCGAACTTCCGAAGGAAGAGAATCCTGCGATGGGACTTCGTGCCATCCGTATCTGTTTAACCAGACCGGAAGTATTCAAGACACAGCTTCGCGCCATTTTAAGGGCCAGTGCATTCGGTAATATATCCATCATGTTCCCGATGATTATTTCCGTCGAAGAAGTAAAGAAGATTAAGGTCATTGTGGAAGAAGTCAAGAAAGAACTTGACGATGTCGGGGCGGAATACGACAAAAATATCGAGCTCGGCATTATGATTGAAACGCCGGCTGCCGTTATGGTAGCGGACGAACTGGCGGAAGAGGTTGATTTCTTCAGTGTCGGAACCAATGATCTGACACAGTATACGCTGGCCATTGACCGTCAGAACCAGAGCCTTGATGAGTTCTATGATTCGCATCATCCGGCCATTATGCGGATGCTTCAGATGATTGCGGATGCGGCACACCGCCACGGTGCATGGGCCGGAATCTGCGGTGAACTCGGAGCGGACTTAAGTCTTACGAAGGAATTTCTGGCAATGGGATATGATGAACTTTCCGTATCGCCGGGCCGAATCCTTCCGATTCGGAAGACCGTTATCGAAACGAATGTTTCCGAGTATAAGAAAGAAACCGGAAGATAAAAGGGAGGTCAGTCATGCGTGAATGGACCAGGGAAGAGAGATACCGGGTATTAAAAGATCCGCATGAAATATGGGATTTGTATTTAAAAACAAAGGAGTCGAAGTACCGGCAGATTTTTCACAATCAGCCGGTTACCGGCCTCTTAAACGATCCGAACGGGTTTGTCCGCTTTGACAACAAGTGGCATCTTTTCTATCAGTGGTGTCCGTGGGGAGCGGTTCACGGACTGAAATACTGGTATCATATTGTTTCGAAAGACCTGATTTACTGGGATAATCTCGGCGTGTGCCTTTTGCCGGACGAAGCGTACGGCTATGATAATAAGGGCGCGTATTCCGGATCGGCTTATCCGATTGATGATAAAATGTATCTTTACTATACCGGAAATAACCGCGATGAGAATTATGTGCGGCATCCCTATACATGCCTTGCCAGACTGGGAAAGGACGGATGGCCGGAAAAATATCCGCTGCCGATTTTTGGCGAACATCCGGACTATACGGAACACCAGAGAGATCCGAAAATCATTGCCATGCCCGAACATGACTGTTATTATATTGTGCTCGGTGCGCAGACAAAGGAAAAGAAGGGCTGTATCTTAATTTACAAATCCGAAGACTTACTGCACGGATGGACTTTTGCGGGACAGCTTAACGTGCCGGGATTTGAGGATTTCGGAACGATGTGGGAGTGCCCGTCCATTGAGCATATCGGAGGACATGATATCTTAATGTTCTGCCCGCAGAATTTAAAACTGCCGGGGCGCGGCGAGAGCATGCATCATAACGGATACATTATGGGTCAGATGGACTGGGAGAGCCTGACGTTTCATCCAAGCGGGGAATTCCATGTTCTGGATTTCGGTTTTGACTCGTATGCGGCGGCCTGTGCAAACAATATCGAGGAAAAAGACAAAGCGATTCTGATAGCCTGGATGGGACTTCCGGAAGCAACTTATCCGACGGATGAGGAGGACTGGTCCGGCTGCCTGACGCTGCCGAGAGAACTGACGGTACGCGGAAGAAGGCTGATTCAGCGGCCGTTGCCGGAACTTAAAAAACTTCGTGATGAGCAGGTGGATATTATCAAATACGATGCCGGATGCATAGCACTTCCCGGCGCGGTTGAAATTGAAATCCTGCTTGGCGGAAAAGACTGCCGGTTAAGCCTTCTTGCGAATGAAGCGGGAGAGGGTGGAATGGTCATTTCCTACAACGATACGACGAAGGAAATTTGTGTGGACCGAAGCGGCATGAAGCGGCGGTTTAATGAAAATCAGGGAGAAGCAAGAACCCGCAAATTAGACGGGCTTTCGAGACTGAAGATTTATATTGACAGCAGTTCGGTTGAGATTTTTGTAAATGACGGAGACGCGGTATTTACATCACGCGTATTTCCGACGGAAGAAGAACGCTACATGAAACTTGAGGCTCCCGAGGCATTTGTAAGTCTCTGGACATTAAAACCGGCGGTGAAGGAACATTTCGTGATATAAAGATGGAGTG
>OMRN01000371.1 GCA_900313265.1 uncultured Lachnospiraceae bacterium
CCGGCAGCCATGAATACCGCCTTGCCGCCGTGGGAAAGATAATGTTCGATTTTTTCAACGTCACCGGTGGTTAAATCCTCATTCGGTCCGCTGATTACCAAAACGTTGCAGTCCGAAGGAACTTCCTCAAGTGAGAAAAGATTCAGGGAATCATACGTAAATCCGGCGCGTCCTAAGAGTTTTCCGGTGTTTTCGGATGCCGGGGCTTCCCCATGTCCTTCTAAGAAATATACCTTATAGGATTCATCCGAAGTCACATAGTTAATGGCAGCCGCAAGCTGACCTTCGACATCTATGCCGGTAATATTTCTGGTCTCCTGGAAAGTCGAATAATCAAAACCAGACTCGACTTCATAGAAATCATTACTGTCAACAACCCAGTTTTTATCACCGCAGACAACAATGACGCTGCCCGCCGTCGGTGCCTCGGAAGTATATGCCGCATAGAAATTCGGCTCCTTGACGGATGAATGATACTGAACCTTGATTTTATCCGATTCGGAAACATAATCATCCAGATACATTACCAGGTTCTTATCGGCGTTTTCTTTATCGGAAAGAACATGTATCGTAATCTCGTCGGTTAAGGACGATAAAAGAGCCTTACTGTCGTTTGTGAGAGAATACTTTTTGTCCTTCGTAAGATCCGCCTGGATATATTTATCGGGAATATAACGAATGCCGATATTGGCTCCGATAATAATGGCAATCAAAGCAAAAAGTCCCAACGTGGAAAACCAGAACTTCTTTGCTCCGACAAACGAAACCTGCAGGGAGGTTCTTCCGAAAATTCTCACCGCAAGAATCAGAAAAATGGCAATCACCGAAAGAATATAAATAATATCCTTTAAGTTAATGATTCCGACCAGCATATTGTCAAAAGCAGACAGAAAATCGATTGCCTTCGCTATCGCGGTAATTACCTTATTGTTGTAAAAGAAAAACTGCAGCGCGGAAGGAATAATCATTAACGAAATAAACGCACCGTAAGTCAGGATTGCAGCAACAAACTGATGCTCCGTAATAGAGGAAAGAAAAACACCGATGGAAGCAAACAGACTGCCTACAAGCACTAGTGCCAGAATAGCAAGGCAGGATTCCTTAAACGGAATCTCCCCGTAAAAGGACATGATGAAAAGCCCTAAGAAAAGCACAACGGAGGCAATTAACATCATCGTAACCAGTGAGAAAAATTTTCCCAAAACGATGGAAGTAACACGAACCGGAGCCGTTAACAACAACTGATCCGTTTTCAGTTTCTTCTCTTCTGCCAGGGAACGCATGGTAAGAAGCGGAAAAACAAACATCAGAATAACAACCAGACTGGAAATGGTATGGGATACTAAAGGATCCCCTTCCGATAAGTTAATCGCCACAAAATAAAGAGAGCCGATTGCCGTAAACACCGCCAGAAACAGCCAGCCGAAAATCGACTTAAAATAACTTCGAAGCTCTTTTAAATATATAACACCCATGACTATTCCTCCTCCTTTGCATCTTCAGGAGTTTCATTTATTTCTTCCGTATTTTCTTCCGGTTCGGACTCCGTATCATCGTCCGGATCATCCTCGTCGGACGGTTCTTCTTCGTCCTCATCCGTTACAAGGAATTCAACGTCATCAAGTCCGTTTTTTTCGTCCTCTTCATCTTCCTCATCTTCTTCGGCAAGAGCAGCCAGGCGAAGTTCCTCTTCGTATTTTTCATCCGAATCCTTCATCAGTTTTAAGTAGGTTTCTTCGAGGGAACTCTTCTTTTCGGACATATCCAGAACAAGAAGTCTCCGGTCCGAAAGGGCAAAGGAAACATCTTCACGGATGTCTTCCACTCTTTCGGTGGTGAAGTTAAAGGTACATTTTCCATCGTCCTCGGAAACGAATTCGCTCGAAAGAACAATTGCAGTAAGCCCGTTAAGCACTTCGGAAATCTTCTCCTGCTCACCCTTGACGGTAATGCGAAATTCGCGTACCCCGTCTCCGGTATGCTTCATAAGATTTTCCGTGGTATCCATGGCAACCACTTTTCCGTGAGCAATCATTAAAACATCATCACAAACTTCCGCTATTTCCGAAAGAATATGGGAACTTAAAATAACCGTATGAGACTCTTTAAGTGAACGAATCAGTTCGCGGATTTCAATAATCTGCTGAGGATCCAGTCCGACGGTAGGCTCATCGAGAATAATGATATCCGGACCTCCGAGGATTGCCTGGGCAATTCCCACACGCTGCTTGTATCCTTTGGAAAGATTGCGGATCATTCTTTTTTCCACATCTTTTAAACCGGTCTTTTCAATGGCCGATAAAACTTCTGCTTCCCGGTCTGCCTTAGCCACTTTCTTAAGTCCGGCAACAAAGGTTAAGTATTCTTTTACAATCATATCCGGATAAAGAGGCGGAATTTCCGGCAGATAGCCGATGCACTTCTTTGCGGCAAGTGTATCTTTCCCGAGAATATGACCGTTTACGGAAACTTCTCCTTCGGTCGGCGCAATATAGCCGGTAATAATATTCATCGTCGTCGATTTACCGGCTCCGTTCGGACCTAAGAGTCCGTAAATATGACCTTGTTCCACTTCAAAAGAAACATGATCGAGTGCGACGTTTTTGCCGTAAATCTTACACAGATTCGTCACTTTAATCATTTTTCATTCTTTCCTTTCCGATTGCGTATAATGTAATTCATTCATAGAAAATATTTTGGTTCAAAGGGTCTTTTGTCCCCGACTTATAATACCGATAGTCAAAGGATAACTGCCTTTCACTTATGACCGTTTTAACCTTCTGTCACGAAATACCGGTCGAGCCGAAACCTCCGCGGTTTTCTCCCTCTAAATGCTTAACGGTATCAAATACAATCTTCGGCTGGTTTTGCATAATCCTGAACTGACAGATACGGTCATCTTTATGAACAATACAGTCGCGGGTCGCATACATCGGCACATACCACCAGTCATCGTCTCCGCAGTAAGACTGATCGATTACACCCATGTGATTGGTCTGAATCAGACCGTAATTCTTAAACGTGGATGATCTGGGCACCACATGTGCCTCGTATCCGTGAGGCAGTTTCATGGCAACCCCGAGAGGAATTAAGTGGTAATCGCCTTTCTTAAATTCCACATCTTCCGCGGCACGAAGGTCAATCCAGTCGGATTTTCCCTCAATGTACTCCAAATGCTTCACGGAATCATTTAAATACTTGATTTCTACATCCACAAAGCTCATTTTGTCCGCCTTCTTTCAACTAAAAATCGCTGTCTCCGCCTTCGAAACAGCGTCCGATTCAACTAAAAACCCCTTTATAAAGCAGTTCTTTATAACGAAAACTTATTTTACCACGCGGGAAACAAAGTTCAAGGCGTTTCGCAATATTACCACAAATGTTTCACAGAAAATTCACCCAATCTGTATCGGGTCTTTATCCGCTGTGTCCGAATACTCATCATCTGTGCTTACGGAAGCCTCATTTGCTTCTTTCTTCTTCTGAATGCTTTTGGCAATCACAATGCCGATTGTTACCGCTAAGGCAATGACTACTACAAAAACCACCAAAACAAACAGATAAGATAAAAATGATTGTCCGAAAAAAATAGCGTTTGACATGTTTTTGTTCCTTCCTGTTCTTTATTGTCATTTTTTTGTCCGTATTCAGATTTGGGAATCGTTAAATCCCTCATCAATTAGAAGATTCTCTCCGTCCGCCGCCGTGGTGGCAAGCTTGTCGCACCGTTCGTTTTCCGGATGCCCTTCGTGACCTTTTACCCATTCAAATGTCACTTTGTGTCTGCCGGTGTCTTCTAAAAGCCGTTTCCACAAATCCATGTTTTTTACGGGTTTGCGGTCCGATTTGCGAAAACCGTTCTTCTGCCACGATTCAACCCAGTGCCGGTTAAACGCATCCACCACATATTTCGAATCCGAAATAACCGTAACATCACAGGAAAATTTCAGGGATTCGAGTCCCGTTATGACTCCTAAAAGCTCCATGCGATTATTGGTCGTTTTCTCGTATCCGCACGAAAACTCTTTTTCATGAACCTGCCCGTACGGATCCGTATATCGAAGAATGGTTCCGTACCCGCCCGGCCCGGGGTTTCCCCTTGCCGATCCGTCGGAATATAAAAATACTTTTGTCATTGTCATATCCTGTTACTGTCTATATTAATCGCTTCATTAC
>OMRN01000379.1 GCA_900313265.1 uncultured Lachnospiraceae bacterium
TGTTGCGGAGGATGATTTGGCAGACGACGGCGCATCGAATCCGTATGTGCAGAAGGTTCGTGAGATTGCGAAAGAGGAAGGTTCCGGTGCACTTGTTATCTGTGCGCAGATTGAACAGGACCTGGCGGAACTTTCCGAGGAAGAGAAGAAAGAATATTTAGAAGAACTCGGCGTGAAATCCTCCGGTCTTGATAAACTTGTAACGGAAAGTTATGACCTTCTGGGACTCATCAGTTTCTTAACCGCAGGTGAAGATGAATGTCGTGCATGGACCATTAAGAAGGGAACCAAGGCACCTCAGGCAGCAGGAAAAATCCATACCGATTTTGAACGCGGCTTTATCAAGGCAGAAGTAGTGCCTTATGAGGTTTTAATTACCGAAGGAAGCCTGGCAGCAGCCAAAGAAAAAGGCCTGGTTGGGCTGGAAGGAAAAGAGTACGTCGTAAAGGACGGCGATGTGATTTTATTCCGTTTTAATGTCTGATAAAAATGAGAGAATTATCATTTACAAACCGAATTTTTATCCGGCTTTTAACCGGATTTGTACTTGTAAGCATGATTGATACCGTCAATTCCATGATTGACGGTATTGTTATAGCGAGATTTGTCGGGGGAAGCGCCAGAAATGTCATGGCGCTGTTTTTCCCTATTCAGCTTCTTTTTTCCCTGTTTACGGATACGCTGATTTCCGGAAGCGGGACAATCTGTTCGAAATATCTGGGAAAGGCAAATGCAAAAAAGGCGGGTGAGATTTATACCTGTGTTGGATTTGTTCTTCTCGTGGTCAGTCTTTTGTTTACTTTTGTACTCTGTGTTTTCCCGGAAACCATTGCGAAAATGCTGATGTTTGGCGAAACAAACGCGGATGCGGTCAAAACGATGGCAATTTACCTAAGGTATCGTGGATTCGGAACTCCGGCGGTATTCTTAATGCCGTTATTTTTCTCGATTATTCAGGTGGAGGGAAAAGCAAGGATCTGCAACATTTCCGTGTTGTTTGGCGCGGTAGTAAATGTTGGTCTGGATCTGCTTAGTGTTTTTGTGTTTGACGGCGGAATTGCGGGAATCGGACTGGCTACATCCTTAAGTGTATTTGCGGGGCTTCTGGTGCTGGTAATTTATTATTTTTCCCATAATACACTGGTAAGATTCGATTTCCGGCATCTGTGGGATAAAGAGATTTTTGATGTCATAAAAAGCGGGATGTATGTTTCGGTTATCATTTTTTCCGCATTTATCCGTACGAATGTTATAAACTGGCTGATTCTTCACTACGAAGGGGAAACAGGGCTGCTTGCTTATTCGCTGTTTTGCATTTACAGGGGAATTATCGTTTCCTTTGCCATCGGAATCTGGAATACGGCGATTCTGATGCTCGGAGTATATAAGGGAGAGGAAAACTTTGCGGAAATCAGGGCGTTTATTAAGAATGCGATTGTTTATATGTTTGGTTTCTTAAGTATTATAGCGGTTGTTACGGTTGTGGCCTCGCCTCTTCTTGTCAGGATTGTTACGACGGACAGGGGAGAGACGGCAAGGCTTGTAAAACTTTTTCTGATTCCGTTTGCACTTTCCCTGCCGTCCATGGGAGTGGCAATGTTTTCCAGGGCGTATTTTCAAAACCTCGGAAAGAATATGACGGGATTCTGGTTTGCCTGCGCTAAAGAAGCATTGATTCCGATTCCGCTGTTTATTTTTATGGGTGCTGCAATGGGAATCAAAGGTGTGGCTTTTGCCAACGGGCTTGAAAGTCTCATTTTTGTTGTCGTTTTAGCGGTTTATTTTATGATTATGTTTCTTGTCAATCGCCGGGAATTCCGCAAAATGATGTACTTCGAGGATGCATGGCTGGACGGGGAATGCGCCCTTATGCAGAATAAAATCTATTCCCTGGACGATGTATCAAAGGCTTCCGAAAAGGTTTATGACTTCTGCAATGAGCACGGTCGCGGAAAAATGGCCTTAAAACTTTCCCTGGCGGTGGAAGAACTCGGAAACAATATATTTACGTATTCGGATGTGGAAAATTGCGAAATGGACATTAACGTCCGGATTAAGAAAGACGATACCATATTAAGCATTCGTGACAACGGGAAGCTTTTTGACCCGAACAAGTGGCTTTCGCTCCACGAAACGGATGAGGATAAAGTGAAAAATCTCGGGCTTCGAATGATTCTTCAGTTAAACCGGAAAGTAGAGTATGTCACTGTTTTTGACATGAATTTCCTGCAGATTTCGCTGGGAGAAGAAAAATAGAGAGAAGATATAAAGACAAACGCCGGATGTGATGGTTTAAGTCAGGAATTATCTTAAAAAACGCAGAAAAATCTGCGTTTTTTTGTTGCTTTTCTCTTGATTTTTCGCGGATTTTCATATAGAATGGAGCGTAGATGGCAAAAAGTGGAAAATATATGGCAGAAAGTGGTAAAAAATACGGAAAATGAGCTTTAAATCCGAGTACAATCACACAATCGATCCAAAAGGAAGACTGGTAATACCGACGAAATTCCGGCCCGGTCTGGGTAATTCGTTTGTAATTACCAAGGGAATCGATAAATGCCTGTATTTTTATCCGGTGGATGCGTGGGAGGAAATGGAAGACAAACTGGCAAAGATTCCTCTTACCAATAAAGCGGGCCGTACATTTGCCAGATTTATGATCGGCGGTGCCGCGGAAGTGGACATGGATGCACAGGGAAGAATTCTTCTTCCGGCCTATTTAAGGGAGTATGCCGAAATTATAAAAGATACTGTGATGATCGGCATGGTAAACCACGTGGAACTGTGGGCGAAAGAATTAAGAGATGCCGCTTCGGAAGATGTGGACATCAATGAAATAGCCGAAAGCCTCGACGGACTCGGAATTTAAACGGCGACAGTAAAGGTGACAGGCACTTTCGGGGCAAAAGTGACAGGCACCGAAAACAGGCGACAGGGAAAGATATATGGAATTCGTACATAAATCCAT
Organism: uncultured Lachnospiraceae bacterium; assembly: GCA_900313265.1. Lineage (GTDB taxonomy): Bacteria > Bacillota > Clostridia > Lachnospirales > Lachnospiraceae > UBA3766. The sequence goes on from OMRN01000379.1 coordinate 2,969, forward strand.
ACTTTTAAACGAAGTAATTGAGGGCCTGAACATTAAGCCGGACGGGATTTATGCGGACGGAACATTAGGAGGCGCCGGCCATTCCGAACAAATCGCAGGAAGGTTATCGGAAAACGGGAAATTAATCGGAATCGATCAGGATGAAGACGCCATACGTACTTCGACGGAACGATTAAAGGAATTCATCGAAAACGGAAAAGCGGTATTAATCCGGGATAATTACAGCAATATCAAACAGATTCTAAACGGAATCGGAATCGAAAAGGTGGATGGAATTCTGTTAGACTTAGGGGTTTCGAGCTACCAGTTCGATGAGGGCGAAAGAGGTTTTTCCTACCGGTTTGATGCACCGCTTGATATGAGGATGGATACGAGGCAGGAACTGAGTGCCTACGACATCGTAAACGGCTATCCGGAAAGCGAACTTAGCCGAATTCTTAAGGATTACGGAGAAGAGAAATTCGCAAGGAACATTGCAAAACACATTGTGGCCGCAAGGAGCATAAATCCGGTAAAAACCACATTTGAGTTAAACGAAATCATCAAAGCGAGCATTCCCGCGAAGATGAGAGCCGGAAAAGGACATCCTTCCAAACAGACCTTTCAGGCAATCCGGATTGAATGCAACGGCGAGCTGGATGTTCTTAAGAATACACTGGGAGACATGATTTCGCTCTTAAAGCCGGACGGAAGGCTGGCAATCATCACCTTCCATTCGCTGGAAGACAGAATCGTCAAAAATGCTTTCAAAACGGCAGCAAATCCCTGTATCTGTCCGGCAAACTTTCCGGTATGCACCTGCGGAAGAAAGCCGCTCGGAGAGAGTCTTACCAGAAAACCGATTCTTCCGTCGGAAGAAGAGATGGAAGAAAATCCGAGATCGAAATCGGCAAAGTTAAGGATTTTTGTAAGGAACGAGGAAAAATACGAGGACTACTTTAAGGAAAGCCGGAAGTAATCAAAGAAGAAAAGGGAATTCAAAACAGGAACCGTAAACATAGAGAGTTAAAAGAAATAAGAGGAAATGAAAATGGCAAGAAGAGACGCATACAATTACGGAAATACCGCTGAAAAATATCATGAATACAGACTTCGCATGGAGGAACCCGTACAGGAGATCGATCCGAGAGTGCGCAGAAACCAGCAAAAGGCCAGATTTATCGATGCGCCTTATCTGATTTTCCTTTGCGTGGCATTCGTCGCTGTGGCAATGGCTGCCATTATGATGATTAAAGCGCAGGAAAACTTAAAAGAGAGCGTTAATTCGGTATCCAGACTGGAGCGTGAATACGTAACCATGAAAGCGGATAACGATGCAAACTACAATCGTATCGTAAATTCCGTAGACAACGCGGAAGTAAAAAGAATCGCGACCGAGGAACTGGGAATGCATTATGCGGCGGAAGGACAGATTGTTTCCTACGTCGGTGATCTGGATGATTATGTAAGACAGTATCAAGATATACGATAGAATTGATTTTTATAACTATATGTAGTATAATTGCAATGATTGCGATTTTATTACAATGAAAAGAACAGCATAGTTGATGAAACCAGGCCGGCAATCGGCGAGCAGTCGGTTGCCGGTAATTTATGGATACAGAAATGAGCGACAAAAACGGTGGCAACAACAGCAGTAATTTAAACCTGTTCAGCCTGCAGATGAAAAAGCAGCTGACGGTTTTTGTTATTCTGACTTTTATTGCCATGGCCGTATTGGTCGCTCGTATTATTTATATCAATCATACGCATGGCGAAGAATATGAAAAAAAGGTGCTTTCGCAGCTTTCCGGCTATGACAGCATCCTTTTGCCTTATAAAAGAGGTTCTATTTTAGACAGCAAGGGAACGACACTTGCGACCTGTGAGAAAGTTTATAACGTCAAACTCAGCACCAAGGACATTACGCACTATGTGAATGTCAAGAAGAATGACGGATTATATCAGGCAACGGCGGACGCTCTTGCTACCTGTTTCGGAGCAAACGCAAGCGAAATCGTTTCGTTTATGCGTGACAATCCCGACAGTACCTATAAGCTGATTGCCAAGAA
>OMRN01000343.1 GCA_900313265.1 uncultured Lachnospiraceae bacterium
GACCTGACGTTGAGCTACGATAAAAGAAGTGCTACCACAAACTGCGTACTGATTGCCATGGAGTACCGGACGAAACTGAAAAAGGAACTTCAGATTATTCAGGACACCTTTAAAATCGGCGGAGCGGAATATGAACAGCCGGAAGGCTATTGCAAGATTTTATCCGGAAGAGATGATTTTGATAAACATTTCAGCGTTTATTGCGAGAACCAGAAAGAGGGAGAGGATTTTATCCGCGACATCCGTTATAAGGATGTGGAAAAACTGACGAAACGAATCCCGACCGCCATCTTTTTCGATCAGAAGAAAGTATATCTTGTCATTAAAAGAGACAGGGATGTTATGGAAGCTCCGATTTACCGTCCGGTAAAAGAAGAAAGAAGCATTAAAGAAGCCGGGGAGGAAGTCGAACTGATTAAATCCTGGATTTCTTTAATTAAGAGCTGGATTTAAACCGAAACCGTGATTTATGCTGATGCCGTGCATTCATGGTTTGCCTGTTTCGGACGTATTGCATAAGAAAAGCCGCCACATTTGTGACGGCTTATTTTTGTGTAGTCATCCGGTATCGTGATTTTTCTGCCGGGGAAATGTTATACAACCTTGAATCCCTTTGAGCGGATGCAGTCTTCCACTTCCGGCGTATCGTCCGCGTGGAGAATCTGCACGGGGAGTCCGGAATCACGGTTAAAGGACAGGTAAATGTAATCTACATTGATGTTGCTGTCATAAAGAGTTTTTAAAAGACGGTTTAAGGCGCCGACTTCATCGGCCATTTCGATTCCGATGACATTACAGAGTTTACAGTAATATCCGGCTTTTTCGAGTTTCTCTTTTGCCAAATCCGGGTCGGAAACGATCATTCGGATAATCCCGAATTCCGCACTGTCATTCGTTACGCTTCCCCAGATGTTGATATTTTCTTCCGAAAGGATTTCCGTGATGTTTCTCATGGTTCCTTTCTTATTTTCCGCATAAATGGATAATTGTTTTAACATATACCTGCTTTCCGCTGTTTTTGCGCTGATTTATTTCTTAACATGAATGGTGGATGAAGAATACTCTTCAATCAGTCCGATAATCTTGCCGACGGCATCAAACTGGGAACTGCTTTCCATATTCTCCTCATATTTGGAGCGGTTGCAGTACAGTTCGTAGATTTTCTCCGTTAAGGTGGTCGTGTCCATATCCTCTTCGGAAAGAACCAAAGAATAACCCTGTGCTTCGAAAGAAGCGGCGTTTAAAATCTGATCGCCCCTGGAAGCACTTGCCGGCAGGGGAATTAAGAGATTCGGTTTCTTTAAGGCTAAAAGCTCACAGATGACATTGGCACCCGCACGGGACACGACAATGTCGGCCATGGCAAGAATATCTTTGAGTTCGCTTTTTAAATATTCAAACTGCTTATACCCTTTCTGGGTCAGCAGAAGATTGTCGATATTTCCGGCTCCGCAAAGATGCACCACCTGAAAATCCTTTAAAAGCTTCGGTAAGGAAGAACGGATTTCCTTATTGATGGCAACGCTGCCGGTGCTGCCGCCGATAATCATCAAAACCGGAAGGTCTTTGTTAAATCCGCAGAGCTTGTAGGCTGCGTCGGCATTTCCCTTAAGAAGTTCGCTTCGAATCGGTGTTCCGGTAAGTACCGCTTTTCCTTCCGGAAGGTTTGCCACGGTTTCCGGGAAGTTGCAGCATACTTTCTTCGCAACGGGAATGCACAGTTTGTTTGCCAGACCCGGCGTCATGTCGGATTCGTGAATGATGCAGGGGATTTTCATGGAGGAAGCCGCTCTTACAACGGGAACCGATACAAATCCGCCTTTCGAAAAAATCACATCAGGACGAATGTCCTTTAAAATCTTCTTCGCTTCCGTAACTCCTTTGATTACACGAAACGGATCGGAGAAATTCTTCGGGTCCATATAACGGCGGAGTTTTCCGGTTGCCACTCCGTAATAGGGAATGTCGTAATCGGCAATCAGTTTTTTCTCAATACCTTCATAGGAGCCGATATAGGAAATTTCGTATCCCAGCTCTTTCAGTTTCGGTAATAAAGCGATGTTCGGAGTTACATGTCCGGCGGTACCGCCGCCTGTTAAAACGATTCTTTTCATGAATGTGCTTCCTTTTTGTCCGTTGTATAGTCGCAAATTGCCGCACAAAAACAAAATGGCAAAAATTGCCTTTTCATCTGAAAAATTATAGCAAATTTACAAAGGTGGTTCAAGGGTAAACTTACTTATTTAAAGTGTGTTTAAAAAACTTGAAACATACACGCAAGTTTGCTACACTAAAAGGCGTACGAAAAAGGTTATTTCGCTTTTTTTGATGGCGAATAATAATACAAATCAATCATGGAGGATTTAAAATGAGCAAGGTAACATTTGATTATTCCAAGGCAGCTCCGTTTATGAAAGATCATGAAATGGAACTTATGAAGAAGCTCGCGTTAGACGCTAAGGAAGTATTGGTAAGCAAAACCGGTGCGGGAAACGATTTCTTAGGATGGATTGACCTTCCCGTAAATTACGATAAAGAAGAGTTTGACAGAATCAAGAAGGCAGCGGCAAAAATCCAGAGCGATTCCGATGTTCTTTTAGTTGTAGGTATCGGCGGATCCTACCTCGGAGCAAGAGCGGCCATCGAATTCTTACGCCACAGCTTCTACAACGTGGTAGACAAAAGTGTTCGCAAGACTCCTGAAATTTATTTTGTCGGAAATTCCATCAGCTCTACCTATTTAAAGCATTTAATCCAGGTAATCGGTGACAGGGATTTCTCCATCAACATGATTTCCAAGTCCGGCACCACGACCGAACCCGCAATCGCTTTCCGTGTTCTTAAGAAACTCTGCGAAGAGAAATACGGTGTGGAAGAAGCGGCAAAGAGAATTTATGCAACAACCGACAAGGCCCGCGGATCCTTAAAGGGACTGGCTACCGAGAAGGGTTATGAAAGCTTTGTGGTACCCGATGATATCGGCGGACGTTTCTCCGTTCTTACCGCAGTAGGTCTTCTTCCGATTGCCGTATCCGGTGCGGATATCGACAAACTGATGGAAGGTGCCGCAAAAGGAAGAGAAATGGCTCTTAACAATGCATTCGAAGACAATGATGCATTAAAATATGCGGCAGCAAGAAACATTCTTTTAAGAAAAGGAAAATGCATTGAAATTTTAGCAAACTACGAACCGGCCGTTCATTTTGTTTCCGAGTGGTGGAAGCAGCTTTACGGCGAGTCCGAAGGAAAAGACCAGAAGGGTATTTTCCCCGCAAGCGTGGATCTTACCACCGATCTTCATTCCATGGGACAGTTCATTCAGGACGGCTCCAGAAATCTTTTTGAAACCGTAATCAACATTGAGACTTCCAGAGAGGAAATTATCATTGAGGAAGAGCCGGTTGATTTAGACGGTCTTAACTACTTATCCGGAAAGAGCGTTGACTTTGTTAACAAGTGCGCCATGAAGGGAACCATTCTTGCCCATACCGACGGTCAGGTTCCGAACTTCATGATTAACGTTCCGGAAGTAAACGAATTCTATCTCGGAGAACTTTTCTACTTCTTCGAGTTTGCATGCGGTGTATCCGGATACATCCTCGGGGTAAATCCGTTCAACCAGCCGGGTGTTGAAAGTTACAAGAAGAATATGTTCGCACTTCTCGGAAAGCCCGGATACGAAGAGCAGAGA
>OMRN01000388.1 GCA_900313265.1 uncultured Lachnospiraceae bacterium
CTTGGCGATGCGGATGAATTCATCGGTTTTGCGGAGCATATCAATGAACATTTCAAAGCCCGGTACGAAGGGATTGAGGAGAATATTTCCTTTACCGCGGGCATTCAGCTTCCCCGGGAAGAGGAATGCTTTACATACGATGACACCGAACGATTTTTGGAATATCTCGTGGAAGCGCCCGACGGCGTGATTTCGATGTGTGAAGACATCGATATGGTGCAAACGAGTCTGAATCTGGGAATTTTAAAATGTACGACGGACGGTATGAGCGCGGATTTCGCACTCAGAAGTTCCGTGAAAGAAGAAAAAGAAGAACTTATTAAGCGATTAAGTTCCATTACGGAAACCTACGGCGGAGAGGTTTCGACATCCGGTGATTATCCGGCGTGGGAATATGTAAAGGATTCTCCGTTCCGGGATCACGCAGTCCGCGTTTATAAAGAATGTTACAAAGAAGAGCCGGTTGTGACGGGGATTCATGCGGGACTGGAATGCGGTATTCTTTCCACAAAGATTCCGGGGCTGGAAGCCGTCAGCATCGGACCGAATATTCTTGATATTCATACTACGAAGGAAAAACTGGACCTTAAGAGTGCGAAAAGAACCTGGGAATACATTTTAAAACTTCTGTCTGAAAAACAGGCATAAGAAGAATCATTTGGGGCATGAACAAAGGAAGAAAATGATCATCGATACTTACAATGCTGTTGCAAACAGGGAAGAGGCAGACCGTCTTTCCGAACGGATTGAGATGCTCGGAAAGAAAACCAAAGCGGACAATAAAGATATTATCCGTCTTCGTTTTGCAGTGGAAGAAGCACTTCTTGCCCTGGATGAGAAATATAACAGCGAACTTCCGATTACTGTGCAGATTGAAAAGAAAATAGAGATTTATTCCGTCAAAATAAGTTACATTGCGGAGGCCTATAATCCGTTTTCCGAAGCGGAACAGTCCGGGGATGAATGGTCGAACCAGATGCTTGAAAGAATCGGGCAAAAGCCGGTTTATCACCAGAAAGGTGACTTCAATGTACTGCAGTTTGCCATTCCGAAAAAACGATATAAACAGGAAATGTATATTCTTCTTGCCGTGGTTTTAGCTGTTTTATTCGGTGTTTTCGGAAAACTGATTCCGGAAGCTGTAAGAATGAATATCGCAACGTACGGTCTGGATTTGATTTCCGATATTTTTCTGCGTCTGCTGGGAGTTTTCAGCGGTCTGATTATCTTCTTTTCCCTGGTAAACGGAATTTGCGGGATGGGAAGTGTTGGGGATTTTTCCAAAGTCGGCAGAAATATTATCATAAGATATGTGGGCCTGTCCTTTATAGGCGGTGCCGTACTGACGGTTGCGGCTTCGTTTCTTTTCCGGATTCAGTGGGGCGGTGCAGTAAACGGAGGCGATATTCCGAATCAGATTAAAGAGATTATCTTAAGTATTTTTCCGGGCAACCCGATTGAACCGTTTGAACAGGGAAATATGCTGCAAATCATTTTTCTCGCAGTACTGATCGGTGTGGTGCTTCTCGGACTCGGAAACCGTGTGCGAAGTGTCCGTGTGGCAGTTGTTCAGGCAAACGATATGATTACGAAGTCTCTTGATATCATCTGCAAGTTACTGCCGATTTTTATTTTTACATCGCTGTTATCCATGTTCTGGCAACTTGGATTCGGAATGATACTTTCCCTGTGGAAACCGCTTGCAATAACGGTTTTGCTCGGGCTTGTCATTCCGATCGCAAAACTGCTTTATATTGCGCTTCGGTATCACCTTTCTCCGTTTGTCATCATCCGGAGATTATTCAAAAGCGTCTTTGTTTCGTTTACGACCGCTTCGACGATGGCATCCTATTCCGCAATCAGGGATAATCTGATTAAGGGACTCGGGGTGGAAGAAAAGTTCGTGGAATTTTCCTTCCCTATCGGCATGAACCTGTATGCGGCATCCTATACACTGGTGTATTTAAATACAATCCTGTTTCTGGCGGAAAAATCCGAAACGCCTGTTTCCGTAATCTGGATTGTGATGGCAGGATTCTTCAGCGTGGTATTTTCCATTGCCACACCGAATGTTTCGGGCGGTGCGCTTATCTGTGTCGGTGTTATGATGACAAACTTAAATATGCCGGATTCCGCTTTGGCTTTGGCGGGAACCCTCATTATTATTCTTGATTTTTACGGCACGGCGACAAGGAATCTTTCACACGAACTGGAAGTCTTTCTCCAGGCGAAAAAATTCGGCAAGGTTGATGAAACTGTTTTGCAAAAAGACGGAATCATAGTAAAATAATAAACAATACGGTTTTCTTTCTTATCAAAAACAGTAAGTGAAAAGGAACCGGCAGGAGGGAAAAACATGAATATGTACGGAACATTCTGGGCGCTTATTCCGCCACTCGTTGCGATCATTCTGGCACTGATTACGAAAGAAGCATATTCTTCTTTGTTTGTGGGTGTCTTAATCGGTGCGATTTTCGTAGTCGGATTTCCGACATCGCTTGACGGAATCGGGGTTTTTGCCGCAAAGACGATGGATACGGTTATCAATGACGGTCTGATTTCCGCCATTGAAGGGACGGCAGGAATTTTTCTGTTCCTGATTCTTTTGGGAATTATAGTGGCTTTGATTAACAAAGCCGGCGGAAGTGCCGCATTCGGAAGATGGGCCGAGAAAAATATCAAATCCAGGGTGGGAGCACAGTTTGCGACATTTGCACTCGGCATTATGATTTTTGTGGATGATTATTTCAACTGTCTTACGGTCGGATCGGTAATGCGTCCCATTACGGACCGCAATAAGATTTCCAGGGCCAAGTTATCCTATCTGATTGATGCCACGGCAGC
>OMRN01000380.1 GCA_900313265.1 uncultured Lachnospiraceae bacterium
CAGGGTTTCACTCATGCCGTAGTTATTAATGAGACGGTAACCGTCTTTCCCGCACTGGCCGGTGAGTTTTTCGCTTCCCGTCATGACAACCTTTAAGGATTCCGTACGGTTGTGGAAGTTCGTCAGAACGGACGGGCTGATAAAGCCGATGGCAATCTGATGCTTTTCGTAATAATCTTCCAGTTTTCTTACATCTCTCATGGTGGTCTCGTCCATGAGATGTACACATCCGCCGTAGGTGATGATTTTATATACGACTACCGAAGCGACAAAGTAAAAAGGAGCTCCGAGCGCCCACGGCATCCCCGCACCGTACATGGTGGACGTTCCCATTTTCTGGTTATCCAAAAGTGTGCTGAATTTATGGATGATGCCCTTGGGCATTCCGGTTGAACCGGATGTATAAAGCAGAAATGCTTCATCCTCTTCTTCCGATCCGGGGAAAGCGGACAGGTCAAGAATTTCCGTCTGTTTAATCTCATCAATCACGGAATCGTCAATCACCAGGGGTGCTTCACAGTTCATGCAGATGTATTTCACTCTTTCGTCAGGGAAAGATTTTCCCATGGGAACCGCCACATGTCCGGCAAGCCATACGCCGCAGACACAGGCCGCAAATTCCATGGAAGCTTCGAATCTTACGGGAATAAACTTCCTTGAATTGAAATGTTTTTCATTCACCCAGGATGCGGTCCGGAACATAAGATCCCCGAACGTTTCATAATCCGTAACCCTTGTTCCGTCATGGTCGACGATCGCCGGCTGTTTCGCAAATTTCGCAGGTGCCTCGCAAATCAGTGTTAAATACTCGTTCATTCTAATCCCCCTCCCATATTCCCCTTGTCTATTTCGATAACGGTATTATTCAGATTCAGAACTCTCATGTAAGTGATTTTTAATGCCAGTTTCCGGATCAGTTCCAGTCCCGTTATTTCATCCTCATCATGCTCTTCCTTTGATTCATACGATGTCGGATCGAAAGGAATTCCGTCATCCCGAAGCCTCAGATAATACCGGTCCCCGTCTTTTGACAGACAGACATCGATATATTTGCGTGAAGCATCTTTGTATCCGTACTTTTCGATATTGAGAATCAGCTCCTCCACGGCAACTCCGAGCTGCAATGCCGCTTCGGACGGAAGGTTCTCGTTTTTACAGTATTCGATGATTTTTGCCGTAACATCAAGCGCGGTCCCTTCTTTCCCTTTAATGGTAAAATCACAGATATTTCCGGAATTTTTCTCCGGTATGGCCATGAATCCTTTCAGGGGAACTTTTCCGATCTTCTGAAGGATAAACCGTACCGCATTCAGAATCAGGAAAGAAATGATTTCGCTTAAAATCAATGTAACAAAAAGTCCGATAAATCCGAAGAGTTTAAGGCCGAGCAGCATCATCGGTACTTTTATAACAAGCATCTGAAGTGAAATACTAAGTGTGGACAATGCCGTCTGACCGATTGTCCGGTAGTAATTCTGTGACATGGCATTAAGTGCATAGAACAGGAAACTGAAAGAGAATATTCTTAAGGCTAAAAGCAGTTCCGGCCTCACCGCATCATTATCGAATCCGTAGAGCGATGCCAGTGCATTCGGCGCAAGCAAAAACAGAAGCATTAAGGCCGCGCAGACACCGCAAACCACCGTGAGAACTCTTTTCATCGTATGCCTCATGCCGTAATAATCCTTTTCTCCGTATAAAACGCCTGCCACGGAAGCGATTACCGAAGTAACCCCGTTTAAAAACATCTGAACAATCAGCTGTGTATTATTGGCAACGGAATAGGCCGAGAAATAATCATCTCCCAGGCGATGAAGGACGGCAGAATTAATCACGGAAATGCTGACAACCGTCATAATCAGATTAATCAGATTGGGCAGTCCGTTTTTGCAGGTAATAAGAATATATTTGTTTCCGCGGAAAGCATTGATGAAATTAAACTTCACCATCCGGTTTGAACTTTTAAAGTAAATCGGAACAAAAATGAGACAGGCCACAAGATACCCGATGATGGTAGACATTGCCGCTCCTTTCATTCCGAGCGGCGTAAATTTAATTAAAATGAAATCGCTGATGAGATTAACAACATTTGCCGTAATATGCATTACCGCAGACAATGTGGGATGATTATCGATATTCATCATATATGCCATCGTGATGCCGAATGACAAAACCGGCATTCCGACGGTATATACGATAACCATATCCTTTATCATATCCCGAAGCTGTCCGGTTGCTCCGCACATATTTACAAAAAGAGGAACCGTAAGAGGCGAGAGGCATATAAAAATCAGCGGATACAGTACGCTCATAAGTATACTTAAAGACATGACTCTTCCGGCATTTTCCAAGTCTCTCTTACCGAGAAGTATCGCCATGGTAACCGCTCCGCCCGTACCGAACAAAATTGCGGCCGCCTGTAAGAAATAAACATAGGGTGTTCCGGCCGTAATTGCTCCGTTTCCGAGGCTGCCGATCAGGTTTCCGACAATCATCGCATCCACAACATTGCCAAGCTGCAGCGCAACCGTTGTCATAACCCCCGTCAGCATGTATTTTATGATTTTTTTCCTGATGAGATAATCATTCCTCTCCATGGGAACAATTATACCATTTTACAGGCGGTTTATCCATAAAAAAAAGCATGTCCCGGGAGATAATTTTTCTTTTCTCCCGGGACGAAAAATATCACGTTTTAATATTTCTCAAGCAGTGCAACAAAATCATCAAAATTGTCCGGATTTCCGCTGATGGAAAGGTGGAGTACAAAATCCCCCTTTACGAAAGTCAGATTGGCATATTTTGAAACTTTACCCGTTTCTTCATCCGTGTATTTCTCAATATAGGCCGGATGGTCTTCGCCCGCAACTTTAAGGGTTTCGACGCCGCAATCGGCCTCATATTCCATTGATTCATTGATGCTTTGTTCGAAAGCTGCTTTTTCCTCCATCAGCTGCTCTTCGGTTTTGCCCTTTTCATCTGTGCCGGCTGCCGCAATCGACATATATACGTTTCCGTCATCAGTGGTGTCATAAATATAAATACCGCAGTTTCCGTCCAGATATGTCTTCGAGAAAAGATTCAGATTCGTCCCTTCATCGAACAAACTTGAAATGGTGCCTCCTTCGGCTTTATTTAACTGAATGCCGAAATAGGGATTGATATAATAATCTTCGGTAAGCGTTCCGGTCAGTGCCTTGTCATCTTCTTCACTGATATAGGTAACCGCGTCCGGTATCGGCATCTGCGAAAACTCTTCCTCCTCAATTACCGTTTGTGCCACTCCCAC
>OMRN01000392.1 GCA_900313265.1 uncultured Lachnospiraceae bacterium
AAGCGCGGTTTACGTGACTTAAACGGTAAAGGTGTGCTTGCCGGACTTACCCATATTTCGGATGTCCGCGCTACCGAAATCGTCGACGGTGAAGTAAGACCCGCCCACGGGGAATTATTCTACCGCGGATATAACGTGAAAGATTTGGTAAACGGCTTTGTTTCGGAAGACCGTTTCGGTTTTGAGGAAGTGGCTTATCTTCTTTTGTTCGACAAACTTCCGAACGAAGCAGAACTGACGGAGTTCAGGGAAATTCTGGGCGTTTACCGTTCTCTTCCGACGTCTTTTGTCCGTGATATTATCATGAAAGCGCCCAGTACGGATATGATGAATACACTCGCAAGAAGTGTTCTGACACTGTATTCCTACGATTACCGTGCCGATGACGTATCCCTTCCGAACGTGCTTCGCCAGAGCCTTCAGTTAATCTCCTTATTCCCGGAATTTGCCATTTACGGATACCAGGCATATAACCACTATCACGAAGGGGAATCCTTATACATTCATCCTCCCGTTCCGGCGCTGTCGACGGCGGAAAATATTCTGCATCTGCTTCGTCCGGACAGCAAATACACGCCGCTTGAGGCAAAACTTCTCGATATCGCACTGATTCTGCATATGGAACACGGCGGCGGTAACAATTCGACGTTCACCACCCACGTGGTTACATCTTCTTTAACCGATACCTACTCTGCCATCGCAGCAGCCATCGGTTCGTTAAAAGGTCCCCGCCACGGCGGCGCCAATATTAAAGTTGTTCAGATGTTTGAAGAAATGAAACGCGAAGTGCGTGACTGGAAAGACGAAGAAGAAGTTTCCGCCTATCTTAAAAAACTTCTTCACAAAGAAGCATTTGACCACTCCGGTTTAATCTACGGTGTCGGTCATGCGATTTATTCCAAATCCGATCCGAGAGCCGTTATTTTAAAAAGCCATGTTGAGGCCCTTTCCCATGAAAAAGGTCTGGATGACGAATTTGCACTTTACTCCCTGGTAGAACGCTTAGCACCCGAAATCATCGCTTCCGAGCGAAAGATGTACAAGGGTGTTTCCATCAACATCGACTTCTACTCGGGATTCGTATATCATATGCTGAATCTTCCGCCCGAACTCTTTACCCCGATGTTTGCCATTGCAAGAATCGTCGGCTGGAGCGCTCACCGTATGGAAGAACTTGCGAATAACGGAAAAATCATCCGTCCGGCATACAAACCGATTATGGAAGACCGTGTTTATATTCCGACCGCAGACCGCGAATGATTGAAGATTGAAGTTACCTTCTTACATCTCCACGGTCCGTCACAATGCGGTATCCGGCTTTTTTCACACGCATTTCAAGACAAGCCTTACACTCGGCCGCTTCTTCACCGGTGCAGATTTTATTATCGTAAAGGGAGTATTTTTCCCGGAAGCGAACCGGTGATAAGTTCGGCATGACCACATTGGCGCCGTGCCGAAGTCCCTCTTCCCTTCCGTTCGGAGATATGGTTCCGAGTGCAGTCGTTGCCGGAAGCAATACATATGGAAACATAAGGCGAATCACGGATAAAATCCTCAAAGTAAGCTTATAATCTCCTGCGGGAAAATCCGCAAAAGGCGTATCTTTATGCGGAATAAACGGTCCGATTCCGATCATGTCCGGTCTCAGTTCCTGAAGGAATCGAAGATCCGCAAGGATATGTTCCGGTTCCTGATACGGAGATCCGACCATAAATCCGGCTCCGACCTGATAGCCCAGTTCTTTTAAATTCCACAGACATTCTTTTCTTTTTTCAAGCGAAAGTTCCGACGGATGCAGTTTTTGATAGTGCTCTTCACTCGCCGTTTCGTGTCTTAGAAGATACCGGTCCGCTCCGGCTTCTTTATACCGACGGTAACTCTCTTTCTCCTTTTCCCCGATGGAAAGTGTTACTGCCGCATCCGGATAGAGACTTTTTATGCTTTGCACAATATCGCAGATATCATCATCGGAATATGTTAAATCTTCTCCGCCCTGCAAAACAAACGTCCGGTATCCCAGCTTATATCCTTCCGCGCAGCATTCCAGGATTTCCTCCTTCGAAAGCCGGTAGCGGTCCGCATTGGTATTCCCGCCGCGGATTCCGCAGTAATAACAGTTATTCTTACAGTAATTCGTAAACTCGATTAAGCCTCTTATAAAGACTTTGTCTCCGTAAACGCTCTTTTTCGTTTCATCCGCGGCAATCCGGAGTTCCTCATCGAATTCATCCGTATTCAAAAGACGGAGGATTTCATCATCCTCCGCATTTTGTGTGGTCTTCAGTTTTTCTATGATATCTGACATTTTTCTGTTTTTCCCGAATCCTTTATTTGATTTTACATCTGCTTTCTGCTTTGCATTTGTTTCCTGCTTTGGAATTCCGGCTCTTCCTACTTCTCCTTGCCGTCCACACATTTTAAGGCAAAATCCAGATAAAGACCTTCACATTCGTTTAATTCCGTCCATGTTGCCAGGATACGGTCCGATACCGTTTTTGCGGAATCATAATCCGAGCACATCAGCATGACAACATACTGGAAGGACGAATATCTGGTTGTAACATCGCCCTGGCGGACCGATACCACAATCGACCTCTCCAGTTCTCTCATGGCGGTGTTTAAATCATCATTGGAATACTTGGTTCCCTCGTCATGATTCAGCGTAATAAGAAGCATGTAAACGCTTTGGTCCGTCCTGCCTACGGAGCGGGAAACAAACTGGTAAATATGTTTGAATCCTTCGTATTCAACCTTAAACGCACCCTCTTCCGTATTTCTTTCGGCAATCATGCGCTCAAGTCTTTCAATATCCGCTTTTGACGTAATGGCATCCGTTTTTCCCTTCGAGGAATCATTTCTTTCCCGGTAGATATGGAACGAATTCTTTCCGTTCTGCTTTACAAAATAAATGGCTTTATCCGCTTTTGCATGAAGAGTCTCATAATCGGAACCGTCATACGGGGAGAATGCAACACCGATGGAAACGGATACATTTGCCTTGTCATCGAGCATATCTCCCAGTTCTTCCGCGGAAATCTCGAGAAGATCCTGACAGTATTCTTTTATTTCTTCCGTGGAATACTCGCCTTTTAAGAAAATGACAAACTCGTCTCCGCCGATTCTGGCAAGGATATCCCTCGGTCCGATACGGCTTTCAAGAATCGCAGCGAATTCGGTAAGAAGCGAATCTCCCGCGATGTGTCCGAATGTATCGTTAATGGAACGGAAATTATCGATATCAAGTTCAATGAAAACACCTTCGTGTTTTTCCGAGGAAAAATACCGGTAAAGATCATCTTCCAAATATTTTAAATTCCACAGATTCGTAAGCGGATCTTTTCTCGCGGAATTAAACAAATCCCTTCTCAGTTCGTTGATTTTCAGGATTTTTTCGATTCTGCTCTTCATCACATCGGGCTCAAAGGGTTTGCGGATAAAATCCATCGCGCCCATTTTCAGCCCCTTGATTTCGCTTTCTCTTTCCTTATCAACAGTCAGAAAAACGACGGGAATGGATGCGGTCTCCGGATTGGACTTGATAGCCTGAAGGGTTTCATATCCGTCCATTTCCGGCATACGGATGTCAAGAAGAATCAGATCCGGTCTCGCTTTTTTTAAGTATTCCAAAGCCTGTGCACCGGATTTGGCCATGGCAAGCCGATAGGTGTCCTGTAAAACATCCGCCGCCATTTTTAAATTCGTTGTCACATCATCTACGATTAAAATTGATTTCTGTTTATCCATACCGTTCCTGCCCGTAACGTTTTTTTAATCCGGAATTGTTTCCCGTTTTCTTACCCGGCTTTTTATCATACTTTCCGGTTTTACCCGTTCTTCCCGGTTCTATTTAAGGAATTCTTCAACTTCCTTCTTCATTTCATCTTTTTCGCAAACCGTATCATGGATTATTTCGGCGTTGCGGATTTCTTCCACCGCATGAGGAATCGCAAGCGAACTCATGGCGGAAAGTCTGTCAATCAGTGCAAAATCATCCTCATCGGATTTGCGGCCCTCGACTGCCTCCATGACACTTGATGTAAATTTAAACGGAGACGCCGTGGATACGATAACCGTCTTAAGCTCATCCCCGGTATTTTTACGATACATCTCATATACCGCGCTGGCCACAGCCGTATGTGTATCCATTAAATATCCGGTATCGGCAAATACCTCATGAATTCTTGCAAATACCTCTTTCTCCGAGGCATATCCTCCGACAAACGAAGCACATCTTTCTTTCATTTCCGGTGTAATTTCATATTTTCCGTTTTCGGAAAGACTCTTCATAAGGGAAGCACATTTTTCGGAATCCTCTCCCGCTATTTCATAAATCAGTCTTTCCAAATTGCTGGAAATTAAGATATCCATCGAAGGGGACGAAGTCAGGATAAATTCCCTGTTCTTATCATATACTCCGCTTTCGAAAAAGTCATAAAGAACCTTATTCTCATTGGAAGCACAAATCAGTTTATGTACGGGAATACCGATTTTTGATGCATAGTATCCGGCTAATATATTCCCGAAATTTCCGGTCGGAACCGTGAAATTGATTTCCTCTCCTTCCGCAATGCGACCCTCTTTTAAAAGCCTGGTGTAGGCGAATACATAATAGGCAACCTGCGGGATAAGACGGCCGATATTAATGGAATTGGCACTCGAAAGAATGTATCCCTTTTCTTTTAACGCGGCTTCAAACTCCTTATCCGCAAAAATCTTTTTCACGCCGGTCTGGGCATCATCAAAATTTCCTTTTATGCCGACAACCTTTACATTCTTTCCCTTCTGTGTAACCATCTGTCGTTCCTGAACACGGCTGACACCACCTTTGGGATAAAATACCACAATACCGGTTCCTTCCACATCCGCGAATCCCGCCAGTGCGGCTTTTCCGGTATCTCCGCTCGTTGCCGTCAGAATAATGATTTTTTCCTTTACATTATTCTTACGGGCTGAGGTTGTCATTAAATACGGCAGAATCGAAAGCGCCATATCCTTAAACGCAATCGTTTTTCCGTGAAACAGTTCCAGATAATACGCATCCTCCACAAAGGAAAGAGGCGCGATTTCTTCCGTATCGAATTTCTCATCATAGGCATGTTCGATACAGAAACGAAGTTCTTCTTCCGTAAAATCCGAAAAGAACAGTTTCATCACTTCGTATGCAACATCCTTATATTCCATAGCGGAAAGTTCTTTTAAAGTTTTCGTAAGGTGCGGAAAAACACTCGGAACAAACAGACCTCCCTCTTCGGAAAGTCCCTGAATAATCGCTTCAGAGGCCGTATATTTCATATTTCCGTCACGCGTGCTTCGATAAAAAACATCCATAACTTATGCCTGACCTTTCCCTTATCGTTAAAAATAATTATTTTTTTGCTTATGGTATTTTATCATAACGCGGAATTCTTCACAAGATTTTTTCGTCAAACCGTGTTATAATCATGGATGCCGGTTTCGCTTTTTAAGTCCGGTGAAACATCTTTCAAATTTAACCGGCGGACTGATTTTAAGTTCCGGATATTCCGGCTTTAGAATAACCATGAAGATAAAAAAATCAAACAGGACAAACAAAATACAACAGTATAAAAAGATATCAAAAAAAATATATTCACTTACACTTGTAGGTGTAATTATTCTTTGTGTATTTTTTGCCGGTCTTCCGTTTTCCGGCTGTACTCCTTATAAAGATCCCGTCGTTAAAACCGCCTTTTTCTTAAACACCTTTGTCACCATCACATTTTATTCCGAAGAGGATGCGGCTGTTTTTCCGGACTGTGTTGCGATTTTGGAGAAATACGAAAAACGTTTTTCCAGAACCGATCCCGAAAGCGAACTGTATCAATTAAACCATGCGGGCGGACAGACCTATACGGTCTCTCCCGAAACCGCCTCTTTAATTACCGATGCATTAAACTACTGCGAATTAACGGACGGCGCTTTAGACATTACCATTGCACCGGTGATGGATTTATGGAATTTCTCCGAAGCTGTAGACGGTCAGCTTCCTCCCCACGAAGCATCGCTGAAAGAGGCACTCTCCCATGTAGATTATACCAAAGTTCATATATCCGGCAGCGATATCACTTTGGAAGATCCCGAAGCTGCCATCGATCTCGGTTTTATCGCCAAAGGATATATTGCCGACCGGCTGAAAGAATACCTGGAAAATGCCGGAATTCAGTCCGCCCTTATAAACTTAGGCGGGAATATTGATTTGGTCGGTGCAAAACCGGACGGCGGCGATTACATCATCGGTGTAAAACGTCCTTTCTCCGATGCAAACGATACAATTACATCACTTTCCATCCGTGACACTTCTTTTGTCTCCTCGGGTGTCTACGAAAGATGTTTTACGACAAACGGCATTTTCTACCATCATATTTTAGATGCGCATACCGGCTATCCGGTTGATAATGATCTCTACCAGGTTTCCGTTCTTTGTGATGATTCAAAAACCGCCGATGCCTTAAGTACCACGCTTATGATTCTCGGCAAAGAAAAAGGCACGGAACTTATCGATTCCATCGATAACGCCCATGCCCTGTTTGTTGACAGTTCTTATAATCTTA
>OMRN01000465.1 GCA_900313265.1 uncultured Lachnospiraceae bacterium
ACAGACCGGCGGGGCAAACAGATGGACGGATTCCATGGTAAATCCGAACCGCACCCAGCGATTCTTAATTGACAAAAACGGAATGAGCGAAGTATCGAATCTTCCGATTCACCGTTCGAACGACCCCGCAACGGTATCGGAATTCTTAACATTCTGTAAGGATAATTATCCTGCCGATCACACCATGCTTGTATTCTGGGATCACGGCGGCGGACCGTTCGGTTACGGCGTGGATACGATTTTCGAAGGACCTACAATGTCTTTAAAAGAAATCAGGACTGCGCTTGAGGATGTGTATACACCGTCTGATACGGACCGTGCATTTGACATTATCGGATTTGACGCCTGTCTGATGTCGAATCTGGATGTTACGCATGCGCTTGACGGATTTGCCGATTTTTATGTGTTAAGTGCGGAAATAGAACCGGGAGACGGCTGGGATTATACACCTTTCCTTAACGAGATGAGTAAGAATCCGACCATGAGTCCGGCAGCAGTTGCCCGGTCTGTTGCGGATAGCTATATGGATTACTACATGACAGAAAATATTAATATCGGTGTTCTCAGGACATCCAATGTTTGCTTCTCGGTTTTAGATGCGACAAAATCGGAAGAACTCTATCAGGCATACTCGGAACTTTGCAAATCCCAGCTTAGGGATGCCGTAAGTGATAACAGCGTACTTGCCGATATCGGCCGGTGCTCAAACAATTCCACGCACTACGCCACAGTAGCTTTTGACATATACAATCTGACGGATTTGGGGAATTACCTTGACAAAATGGTGGATTATTATCCGGAAGAAAGTTCCGCGGCGGATGCCCTTTTAAAAGAGGCGGTAATCTACCACAGGGAGAACGGTTACTTAAGCGATTCGGAAGGAATAAGCATTTATCTGCCGGCGTCCTTCAGCAGTTATTCCGGACTGGGGATGTTTTTAGAGTATGTATATAATATTTCGGAAGATGAAAATGTCAGAAATTTGTATTATTACAAAATCGGCGGATGTCTCAATGAGGAAGGCAGAAAGTATGTAAAAAGCATATCCGGTGCGGAACCTCAGATTCTCGATACCGAAACACTCCGCAATTTCCAGAATATGGCTGTTACCGTCGATGATAAAGGATATTCCGTGGAAATCGATGAAAATGTCAGAGGCGGAATCCAGCGTTATTCATTTGAAGTGGCTTCCTATGATGAGAAAAACGATATGGTTCTTTATTACGGCGAAGACGAGTATGCAGCTCCGGACGGAAACGGAGGGATTTACAGTGATTTTGACGGAAAATGGATCTGTATGGACGGAGTTCCTCTTGCTACGGAGATTGTCTCTTCGTCCGATAGCATGATTGAATACCGTTCCAAAATCAAACATAACGACGAGAATGCATATCTGCTTTTCAGCCTGAATAAAGACACCGGGGAATATATCATAAACGGTGTTCGTAAACAAAGCCAGTTGAATATGTTCGGCGAAGACGGCGAATCATTTAATTATCTGGTGAATACCAAAATGAATAACGAACTGGAAATCGGAGACAAAATTATTCCCCGGTATGAATGTGAGTATATGGAAAGCGGAGAGAGCGAATACTTAGACGGGAAAACCATCAAGTATAAAAAAAGGTCCGAAATTAAGGAAGAAGGTTTGGAAAACGGCGAGTACCTCGGAATGACGGTGATTTACGACCAGCGCGGTGACAAGTATTATTCCAGAGTCGTAAGTCACGAAGTCGAAGGCGGAAAAGTGAAAAACAGAAAAGTTGACGACCAGTTCTTCGGAAGATCTTACTAATTCGTAAATCCTTTTGGAGGAAAAAAGTTTGGAACTCGGAGCAGTACAGAAATTAACAGTAGTAAAAAAAGTGGATTTCGGATGTTACTTATCGGAAGCAGCAGGGGTTTTGGCTGCTTCCGCATCCGGTTCCGGCCGGGAGAAAAAGGAAGAAAAGGTTCTTCTGCCCAAATCGCAGACGGACGAAAACCTCAGTGTCGGTGATGAAATCACGGTCTTTCTTTACAAAGATTCCAAGGACCGGCTGATTGCAACCGTCAAAAAACCGTTTCTTACCGTCGGTGAATTCGGAAAACTGAAAGTGGCATCGGTATCGAATATCGGAGCGTTCTTAGAATGGGGACTGGAGAAAGATTTATTTCTTCCGTTTCATGAGCAGACGTATAAGGTCCGTCCGGGAGATGAGGTATTAGTCCGCGTTTATATCGATAAAAGCGACAGGCTCTGTGCCAGCATGAAGGTCTATCATGTGCTTCTTTCGGACAGTCCGTACCGCATGGGAGATACCGTGGAAGGAATCCTTTATGAAATCAGCGGGAATTTCGGAGCTTTTGTTGCGGTGGATGACAAGTATTCCGCTCTCATTCCGAAAAAGGAGTTTGTAAAAGATCTGCCGGCCGGAAGTCACATCAAGGCCAGGGTGACGGAGGTCAAAGAGGACGGAAAACTGACGCTTTCCATCCGTGAGAAAGCATACCTGCAGATGGATGAGGATGCCGAAGAAGTCCTTCGCGTAATCGACAGTTATGACGGTGTTTTACCTTTTACGGACAAGGCTTCGCCGGAAACCATCCGCCGGGAAATGAATATGAGCAAGAATGAATTCAAAAGAGCGGTGGGAAGACTGTTAAAAGAAGGGAAGGTTGAAATCACCGAAACGTCCATTCGTCGGATTTTATAAAAAATGACTAAATAATTCACCGTTTGTTGTGGATTTTTGCAAAGAATTGTAGTACAATAGCACATAGGGTTTACGTATTTTTTGGAAGAATTACATAGGAAGCCGTACGGACGGCGGCCTGCATGTAGGATTTTCAAAGGGGGTTATTGTATTATGATTTCCAGTCAGATTTTGCAGAATTCCATAGACGGAATGAAGAACATTTCAAGAATGGATTTATGCGTAACCGATACGGAGGGGAAGGTAGTCGCAACCACAACTTCCTTCCAGACGAATTACACCCGTGCGGTGGAAGAGTTTGTAAAATCTCCGGCGGACAGCCAGGAGATTCAGAGCAATCAGTTTTTCAAGATTTACGACGAGCAGCAGCTTGAGTATATCGTTATCTGCTCCGGTGTCGGCGAGAACACCTATGTTGTCGGCAAGATGGCGGCGTTTCAGATTCAGAGCCTGGTTGTGGCGTATAAGGAACGTTTTGACAAAGATAATTTTGTCAAAAATCTCCTCCTTGACAACCTGCTTTTGGTGGATATTTACGGCAGGGCCAAGAGGCTTCGAATCCAGACGGATGTCAGACGTGTATGCCTGATTGTCGAAAACGACAACGGCAGGGATATCAACTGCCTGGACCAGGTAAAGGATTATCTGGGCAACGACAAACGCGAATTCGTAACGGCCGTGGATGAGAATAATGTGGTTGTCATCAAGGATTTAACGGCAGAGGAAAACGAAAGCGAAGATATCGAGAAACTGGCAAATAACATTGTCAATTACTTAAAGCGTGAAGGAATGAACAACATCAAAATCGCATACGGTACGCCCGTTAATGAGATTAAGGATGTGAGCCGTTCCTACAAGGAAGCGAAGATGGCACTCGATGTCGGAAAGATTTTCTTTGACGACAGAAATGTAATCGCCTACGGACAGCTCGGTATCGGACGTCTGATATATCAGTTGCCCATCCCTCTTTGCAAGATGTTCATTAAGGAAATTCTTGACGGGAAGAGCATGGATGATATCGATGAGGAAACACTGACGACCATCAACAAGTTTTTCGAAAACTCGCTGAACGTGTCGGAAACTTCGAGACAGCTTTTCATACACCGGAATACGCTGGTCTATCGTCTCGATAAACTGCAGAAAACCACCGGACTGGATCTTCGCGTTTTTGAAGATGCGATTACGTTCCGTATCGCTCTGATGGTGAAGCGTTACATGAAGTATATGGAAAACGCGGAGTATTAAAGGACAGAATTTTTTAAGGAGTTAGGAATGGCAGACAGAAGAAAAATGAAGCGTGGAAAGGGCGAGGGCGGTATCCGCAACGTTATTGTTCTCGATAACGTGAATATCGCATACTCGGATGCAAACGGCGTTCCCGCTTTGATGGATATCAATTTAAAAATACAGAAAGGCGAATTCGTCTTTATTGTGGGAGATTCCGGTTCCGGAAAATCAACGCTGATCAAGCTGCTCCTCCGGGAACTGACCGCAGATTCCGGAAGAGTAATCGTCAACGGTTACGACCTCGGAAAAATGCATCACAGACAGGTGCCGAAATTCCGTAGAGGACTCGGAGTCGTATTTCAGGACTTCCGTCTTTTAAAGGACCGTAACGTATTTGAAAACGTGGCATTCGCGGAGCGTATTGTCATGAAAAGAGAGAAGGATATCCGGAAAGATGTGCCGAATATGCTTTCCATGGTAGGACTTGCCGGTAAATACAAGGCAAAACCGAAACAGCTTTCCGGTGGAGAGCAGCAGCGTGTGGCAGTTGCCCGTGCGCTGATCAACAGTCCGACCATTCTTCTGGCCGATGAGCCGACCGGTAATCTGGATTACCGGAATACGAACGATATCATGAAACTGCTCGAGCAGATCAATCAAAGCGGAACCACGGTTGTTGTCGTAACTCATAACCGTGATATCGTCAACGAAATGCATAAACGTGTAATCACTTTAAAGCAGGGCGTTATCGTAAGTGATGAAAAGGAAGGAGAATATATCGATGAATAGTCCGTTCTTTTATGCTTTTGGACAGGGAATCCGAAATATTTTCCGAAACAAGTGGTATTCACTTGCTTCTTTAGCTACGATATCCACCTGTCTTTTTGTTTTCGGTATTTTTGTTGCGGTTGTATTCAATGTCAACCATATCGTATCCACCGTAGAGGAAGGAGTTTCCGTAACGGTATACTTTAATGAGGGAATCGAGCAGGAAAGAATCGACCAGATCCAGGACCTGGTGAAGAACCGGCCGGAAGTTTCCCGGTGCGATTTTATTTCCGCCGATGAGGCATGGGCGGAGTTTTCCCAGAAACTCGGAGAGAATGCGGAAGGATTCACCGAGAACCCCCTGGCGAATTCCGAAAACCTCCAGATTTATTTAAGCGATGTTTCCAAACAGGCCGAACTGGTAAGTTATTTGGAGACGGTGGAAGGAATCCGTAAAATCAACAAATCCGAGCTTACCGCCAATACATTAACCGGTGTGAACAAGGTTATTGCCTATGTATCCATCGGTATGATTGTTCTTCTTTTAGCGGTATCCGTATTCTTAATCAGCAATACCGTTACCATCGGTATTTCGGTTCGTAAAGAGGAAATCAGCATTATGAAATATGTCGGAGCAACGGACTTTTTCGTTCGTGCCCCGTTCGTGTTTGAAGGTATGATCATCGGATTAATCGGATCGGTTATTCCGGTGCTGGTAATTTATTATCTTTATAATTTCGCGTTCCGCTTCCTGTACAACAATTTCTCGTTCTTAAACGATTATATTTCCTATGTGCCGGCCATGACGGTGTTCCAGTTCCTTCTGCCGGTATCCTTAATAATCGGTGTGGGAATCGGATTTTTCGGAAGTTTCTTTACGGTACGTAAACATCTGCATGTATAAAAAAGCGAATGGGAAACTGTTAGTTAATTTGATAGGGAATGATAATGAATCACGGATTTTCGAAAACAGTTAAAAAAATCTTAGCAACAGCATGTATCGCAGTGATGGTGGCAACCGTTTCCCCGGTTACGGTTTTCGCGGATACGCAGTCGGATCTGGAAGAAAGCATTAAGAAAAAACAGGAACAGATCAAAGCGGCGGAGAACGAAAAAAGCCAGATTAAGGCAAACATCACCGATGTGAAAAAAATCAAAAGCCAGCTTGAGCAGAGCAAAGCGGATATGACCGCATATGTGACACAGCTCGATCAGACCGTGATGGAAATCAATACAAAAATCGACGGCCTGAACGAAGACATCGAACAGAAAGAAAAAGAAATCGACGAGACGAAGAAAGAACTCGCGGAAGCCGAGCAGGTTCGTGACGATCAGTATGCGGCGATGAAGAAGCGTGTACAGGTTCTTTACGAACAGGGGAACGATTATTATATCGAGCTTCTTTTAACTTCGAGGGGATTCGGGGATTTCTTAACCAGCATGGAGAATTTAACGAAGTTGGCGGATTACGATAACCGGATGTATGATCAGTACAAGGAAACCGTCCGGTATGTGGATTCCTGCAAACAGCAGCTTGAAAGCGAGGAAGAGGTTTTAGAGGAATCGAAGAAAGCGGCGGAAGACGAAAAGAAGGCCATGGAAGATCTGATTGAAGAGAAGAAAAATCAGATCGAGGCTTATCAGGCAGATATCAACTCCAAAGCCGCCACGCTTGCCGAATACGAAGCGGAGCTTGCCAGCCGCGATTCCATTATCTCCGATTTGGAGAAAGCGGTAGCGGCGGACAAAGCGAAACTTGCACAGGCAAGGTCCTATGACGGCGGAGCATTCTGCTGGCCGGCTCCTTCCTATACCAGAGTTTCGAGTGAATACGGATACCGTATCCATCCGATTTACGGAACACAGAAATTCCATAACGGTGTCGATCTGGCAGCTCCGGGAGGAAGTCCCATTCTTGCCGCTTATGACGGTGTGGTTGTGGCTGCAACATACAATGCAAGTATGGGCAACTATGTCATGATTGACCATGGCGACGGATTATACACCATTTACATGCATGCGTCGTCACTGCTTGTAAGCGCGGGACAATCGGTTTCCAGAGGACAGAAGATTGCGCTTGTCGGATCCACCGGAAACAGCACCGGTAATCATCTGCATTTCAGTGTGCGGTTAAACGGTTCCTATGTATCTCCCTGGAACTATATCAGCAGACCGTAATCCGGCCTGTTTGTAAATCAGTGAAAGAAAGCATGGATTTAATAAAACAAAGAATCAAATAAATTAACTGGCCGGGTGGTTTTCCTGCCCGGTCACATTCATAAGAAGGATATATCGATGGACGAGAACGAAGTTGTAACGGAAATTCATTTAAGCGATGAGCAGATATCGGATATGGATAAAGGAACCGTCGAGATTGCATCCGGCAGCGTATCCGGACAGAAGCCGAAGAAGAAAAAAGGTGCGCCGAAGTTCCTGCTTGGATTTCTGGCGGGATTTGCTACGATGCTTGTAATCCTGCTTGTTACTTTTATTATCTGTTTCGGAATCATCAAAAGAGCGAATCCGAACAGT
>OMRN01000382.1 GCA_900313265.1 uncultured Lachnospiraceae bacterium
ATATCGGCCAGAATGGTCTGGCAGCTGAAACTGATAATTAAACCGGTAACACCGCCGGTAACTCCGAGAATCTTTATATCCACTCCGAAGTTTGCAAGGCAGATTAAAATTCCCATGATATACATGATTAATACCAGAAAACTGTCAAAAAGGTGACATGCGGTTTCGCCTCTGGCAGACGAAGCACGGGCTGTTATATAAAGCAGCTTATGAATAATGATTTTACCATAGAAAAGAATACAAACCGTTATGATGCAGGATACAATGGAATGCAGATTGATTCCCTTGTCCCATTCTCCGGATAAGCAATAGAACCATATGGAGTTTTCTTTCATGAAGAGGGCCTGCAGTATGATGGATAGAATGGCAAAAAAGCAAACAATGACAAATACCGTACTGAATTTTTCAAACGAGGATTTATCGGCCCATTTTGTACTGTCTTTTGCCCAGCGCTCTTCAAAATAAGGCTTGTTTTTATTCGCGATTCCCGAAAGAACGGCTAGAACCTCGTTCTTTTTTCCGTTGTTTTCGTCATCTGCCTCAATGTCGGAAACATGGATGGTTTCCGGGCGGACGTCCTTTTTACCTTCATCGGTCCGGATTTTTTTGTCCCGTAAGCATGCCATCGGCAAAAGCAGAATCATAAACAGCAGGACAGCACCTGCTTCAAAAAGAATATGCCAGAAGGACAAAACAGGAAGGAACATTTTCTCCTGCATAATCAAAGTACAATTATCCCCTGTTCTTTCTACCGAAGCAAAGTATTTCATATTGTTTACGGATATGGTTCCGTTATATTCATCACGAAGTTTGCTTTCGTCCATTCCGAGTTCTGCGGCTGTACTTTCACCGTCTTCGAAAAGAACATGCGGCTGACCGTCGGTCATTCTGATAAAATACCGGATTTTATTCTCTTCTCCTGTCAGAATCATAAGACAGGTATTATTGCTTAAATCCGCCTCCCTGAGAACCGAATCATAGTCCAGTGCTTCAAGCAGGGAAGTGCGACGGTCGGCATTATCCTCAATAATCAGTGCTCCGATACATTTATCGTTTTCGTCAAATACCGAAACGCCGGCTTTTAAAAGGTATTCTTCGACGGTTTCATCATATTCGAATCCTTTGGCATATTCCGCCCGGCCTTTCAAAAGAGAATAGAACTCGGAAGAGGGATTTAAATTTACTGCGTAAGGAGAATTGGAGACAACCAGATTTCCGTGTAAATCATAGTAATAGCAGTATTTTATGTTCAGGTTTTTTGCCAGTTGTTCCATGAATTCCGTTGTCAGATCTGCCCTATTGTTATTCCGGATGATTATTCCGCCAATCCGCGCTTTGAATAATTCGTCCTCCTTATACATATTTTCCAGTTTTTCACGGACAGATAATTCTTCCGAAAGAATTTTCGATGCTTCCTTTGCCTTAAGCTGGTTGTAGTGAAAGATATCGGCATTTACGGACAATACCTCCAGGAAAAATCCCAGAACGAAAACGGCAACCAGTGCCAGAACGGTGCAGACGCTCAGACGTCCGGAAAGACTGCGGTTGTAGTTATAGCGGCCTTTTCCTTCTATAATCTGCGAATCTTTTTCATCAAGATAGAACAGGGAAAACAGCATACAGATTCCGGTTACCAAAGCAAGAAGGAAAAGCCATGTGCTGGAAGCCGAAACGGTACCGGTCCGGATATCACGGACGGGAAGAACGGCTAACATCAGGCAGGTATCCAAATCCATTCGCATTGCGTAGCAGGGTTTCCCGGAGATGGAAAGCTTTGTAATCTTATTCGGATCCCGGAATATGGTGTTTAAATCATCCGGTGATAAATTATCTTTCGAATTCCCGGAGCGGATGGAGAGTTTGTCAAGCGACTGTCCGTTCATTTCTTCGTCGGGACCGGAAAGGACAGTTCCGTCATTCTTGTCAATTACAAGAATATAAGCGGAATCCGGCAACTGGATCCGGTTTAAGGAAGACTGCCATCTGAAATAATTAAGAGTGGTTTCTTCTTCTTTCGTATAATCATATTCGATTCCGATAATCCAGGGACCCGATTTCTTTAACAGAATATTCGAAGAATCGTTAACCGCAGAAGCATCGGATGTAAACAGATTTTCCATATAAAAATCCATAATTTCATCCATGACATCATAGACGTCCTCTGTGTAAGTATCCGCAAGAACATCGATGGATTCTTTCTGAAATTCCGTTGGGGTGTAATCACCTATGGTGGAAAGGATTTTTCCGTTCTCGTCATAGAAGGCCAGTCCTTTAATGCCGGCTGTTAAAT
>OMRN01000439.1 GCA_900313265.1 uncultured Lachnospiraceae bacterium
ACGTGTGGTGGATGAGAATTTAAATACCCTCGGCGAATCTTTTATCCGGTATCGTGCACTGAATCCGGAGACGAAGGATTTAAGCCACCTGTTGGTTCAAAATAACGCTACGGGCTGTACGATGCTTTGGAATAAGGCATTAAACGACTTAATCTGCATGGAAGATGATCGTGTTGCGATGCATGACTGGTGGTTTGTTTTAGCCGCATGCTGCTTCGGGGAAATCATTTTTGTGAACGAGGCGACCGTTCTTTACCGCCAGCACGGCGATAACGTGGTCGGCGCCACGAAAGTGAATACGCCGGGATTTATCGTAAAACGTCTTTCCGGAAGCAATCATGTGAAGGATACGCTGCATATGTCGGTAACCCAGGCCGGTGCTTTCGCCGATTACTACCGCGACCGTTTATCGGATGAACAGACAAAGATCCTGGTAAAGTTCGCAGACCTTTATAATCACAACAAAATCGTACGTGTATCCACCGTCCTGAAGGGAAAATATTTAAAGCAGGGTGCGGTGCAGATAATCGGGGAGCTGATGTTTATTTAATGAAAAAGATGTTATACATGTGCGCCATTGAGTGGAAATGGATTGCCCAGCGGCCGCATTTTCTGGAAATGGAACTGGAGAAATATTACGAGATTACGGTCTTAAGTCCGGTCCATGTCCTGAAGAAAATGAAAGAGCAGAAGAATACGCGTCTTCCGGAGCATTTTGACGAATTCTATCTGCTGCCGTATCAGGAAAAAATCGGTGCACTGAAAGGAATTTCCAAAAGCCTGTTTCGAAATAAAGTCCGCGACATGAATGATTACGACATTGTATGGCTCGGATCGTCGCTTTTTGAAAAATACATTCCGGAAGATTACAGGGGCGTTGTCGTTTTTGATTATATGGACGACTGTGTTTCCATGCAGGACGATCCGCGGATGAAAAGAGCATATGAGCTTTCGCATGAGAGACTGATTAAAAGAGCGGATTTAATCGCGGTCAGCAGCACCTATCTGATGAATATGCTGCCGGAAGAAGTCCGGGACAAAACGCTTCTTGTCAGAAATGCGTTTCGCGGAGAAGTAAGAATTCCGCCGTCAAATGATACAAATACAGCTGAGTCTGTTTCGGATGGCGTGAAGAAAATAAAAATCGGTTATGTCGGAACCATCGCATCCTGGATGGATACGGAACTGTTAAAAAAGAGCCGGAGGGAATATCCCGGAATTGAATATCATTTCTGGGGGCCCGTGGAAGGGGAGGAAATTGCCGGAGACGGATTCATCTATCACGGAGTGGTGGATCACAGTGCCATTCCGGATGCCGTGAAAGACATGGATGCCCTTATCATGCCGTTTGTGGTAAACGACATTGTGAAGGCGGTGGACCCGGTAAAACTGTATGAGTATATCAGTTACGGGAAAAATATTATCAGTGTCCGCTATGCGGAAGTGGAGCGGTTTGAAGCATTTGCATGGCTTTACGATAACGAAACGGATTATTTAAACTGTATCGGACGACTGTGCGAAGGGAAGCTGCACTGCAAGTATGACGAAGAACTGCAGAAAGCATTCTTAAACAGGAATACCTGGGAGGAACGTGCGAAGGATGTATTTCAAGCACTTGAATCCATAAATTAGATTATTTACAGAAACGGAGCAGGCCTATGAAAAAAGTTATGACTGTATTCGGAACAAGACCGGAAGCCATTAAGATGTGTCCGCTGATTCTGGAAATGAAGAAGCGCGAAAGTCTTGAGGTGGTTGTGTGTGTTACCGCACAGCACCGTCAGATGCTGGATCAGGTTCTTGAAACATTCGGCGTGAAGCCGGATTACGATTTAAATATCATGAAAGACCGCCAGACTCTTTTTGATATTACAACGAATGTCTTAAACGGAATGAAGGATGTTCTTGAGGAAGTAAAACCGGATTTAGTGCTTGTTCACGGAGATACTTCGACAACGTTTGTAACCGCACTTGCGTGCTTCTATCTGCAGATTCCGGTCGGTCATGTGGAAGCGGGTCTTCGTACCTACAACATTTATTCGCCCTATCCGGAAGAGTTTAACCGTGAGGCGGTCGGCGTGATTTCCAAATATAATTTTTCTCCGACTCCGCTTGCGGCGGCGAATTTAAAACGCGAGGGAAAGAAAGAAGAAACGATTTATATTACGGGAAATACCGTTATCGATGCGATGCAGCATACCGTACGGGAAGATTATACTCATCCCGAGCTTGAATGGGTCGGTGACGGGAAACTGATTTTTATCACCGCGCACAGAAGAGAGAATTTAGGAGAGCCGATGCATCATATGTTCCGCGCCATCCGCCGCGTGCTCGACGAACATCCGGAGTGTAAGGCGGTGTATCCGATTCACATGAATCCGGTGGTAAGAGAGGCTGCAGCGCAGGAACTCGGTGACTGCAAACAGATTCACATTATCGAGCCGATTGAAGTTTTTGACTGCCATAATTTTGAGGCCAGAAGTTTTCTCTGCCTTACCGATTCGGGCGGAATTCAGGAAGAATGTCCTTCCTACGGCGTGCCGGTTTTAGTTATGCGTGATACGACGGAACGTCCGGAGGGCGTGGATGCCGGGACGTTAAAACTTGTCGGAACGGATGAAGAAACCATTTACAGCACCTTCAAACTTTTGCTGGAAAACGAGGAAGAGTATAACAAGATGTCCCATGCCTGCAACCCGTACGGAGACGGACATGCCTGTGAACGAATTGCGGATATTCTGGAAGGAAAAGAATATACGCCGTGGGTGGCTAAATAAGGCATAGAATAACGGAAAGCAAAAATGAGTAAGAAAAAGAAAAAAATCCAACTGAATGAAGACGGAGATCTCCTCTACGAAGAATACGATGAGGATGAGGATTATGATGTCGGCTATCATGAAGAGGTAAAACTCGATTTTGAGAAAGTGAAATCATCGTTCCTCGGAATGGATGACTGGACCGGCGGCATTCCGGCATCCCAGGTCAATGCGGCACTTCGTAAGAAGAAAAATGAAGAAGAGCATGAAAAAGTCATGCGTGTTTTTCATATGATTCTTTATACGATTTGTTTCTCCGGCATCATCATGTGTTCGGCCGAATACGGAAATGTGCGCTTCCAGACGATGGAATTCTATTATGCGAGACTGGCGCTGATTTTTTTTGTCGCCGTATTATGGGGGCTTCAGAAAGTAAAACTGTTCCGTTGGCAGTCGCTTCTCGTAACGATTCCTTATATACCGTATTGCATCTTCTATTATACAAATCAGGCGGTTGCACCGGATATTTCGATGGCGGTTGTTACCGAACTGATTGTCCGATGGATGATTCTGATGCTTTTAATCGACATGATATTAAAGAAGAATCTGCGTCAGAACAACCGGTTTATCCCGGCGGCGTTTGCGCTGTTTTGCGTGATGAGCGTCTTTACGCTGATGAACCGAAGCGGCAGCATGGTGCCGATGGTATATCTGTACTTTATCATCATGTGCTTTATCCCGGTGAATATCAGAGAATGGGAGAAAGTGCAGGAGGCCATGTTTTACGGCGGTTTTATCGCCTTCGTGACGATTACGGTCTTCTCCTTTACGGGGGATCCGTTTGTAAAAGTCCCCAGGGATTATTTCATGATTACCGATGATTTAGGCCAGGTATTCGGTCTTTCCATGGCACTTTCCGCATTCGGGCTTCTGTATTTTAAAGAAAAACACGGGCGTCTGAGCGCAACATATTTCCTTTCGGCATTCTGGCTGATTGCATCGATTGTAATGGCGTGCTATAAGGGAACGGACGGAATTATCATAGGCGTTGTATTCCTGTTCTTTTTCTTCTTCGTTTTCGGAATCGGATCGAAGAAATGGAATCATATTCTTATCCGGCTCGGGGTTGTGCTTGCGCTTATTACAGCGGTGGTTGTTCTGCTTATTATCGGTGCGAACAAAATCGTTCAGCCCGATTTCGACACGGCGGCTTTTTCGGAGTCCGTGATGAATTCTCCGCTTAAGAACTTCCCTGAAACGGCGGAAGAATTAATCGGCAAAGCCGAAAGTGCACATATGGGAAGCGGTGCCTACCGGGAGATTATTAAACCGGGTACGGTTGGCGCCGTATTTAACGTATTCTTAGACAGCCGTGTGGCGATGTTTTTTGAGGCATTTCCCGGAATATCCTGGGACGGACATCCGATTACCGGAGAGGCGGGAGCCTTTGTTTTAGC
>OMRN01000145.1 GCA_900313265.1 uncultured Lachnospiraceae bacterium
ATCGAGTGCAACCGGATCAAAGGATGCCAGCATTCCGATATCCGGCAGAATCGGTGCATCATTTTCTCCGTGACAGTCACAGTTTGGGGATACATCCGTAATTAAACTGATATGAAAACACGGTCTGCCGCTTACCACCGCAGCTGTATATTCCGCCATTTTTCTGCCGAGCAATGCTGCCGCATCCCAGTTGTCGTTTTCAATTGCATCAAATGCGCAGGCGCCGATACAGCGGCCGCATCCCTTGCATTTATCGGGATCAATCCATGCTTTTTTCTCTTTATAGCTGATGGCATCGGATCCGCATTCCTTCGCACATCTGCGGCATCCTCTGCATGCTTCTTCAATGACATGCGGCTGTCCGCTGTTGTGCTGATGCATTTTTCCGGCACGGCTTCCGCAGCCCATTCCGATGTTCTTGATTGCACCGCCGAACCCGGCCATTTCATGCCCTTTAAAATGATTTAAGGAGATTACAATATCCGCATCCATTACCGCACGGCCGATGTATGCTTCCTTGCAGTATTCCCCGTTCGGAACCGGAACAACAATATCATCCGTTCCGCGAAGTCCGTCCGCAATGAGAATCTGACAGCCCGTGGTGACCGTATTAAATCCGTTTAAATTGGCACAGTCTAAATGCTCGAGCGCATGATTTCGGCTTCCCGGATACAGCGTATTGCAATCCGTCAGAAACGGAATTCCACCCTGTTCTTTTACCACATCCGCAACCGCCTTAGCGTAATTCGGCCGCAGATAGGCCAGATTGCCCAGTTCACCGAAATGCATTTTAATCGCGACAAATTTCCCGTCCATATCGATGGACCCGATATCCACCATCTTTATCAGTTTCTGAAGTTTTGCCGTCAGGCTGACTCCTAAAACCGTTCTGAAATCCGTAAAAAATACCTTCGACTGCTCCATACTCTTCCCCCTTTACAATAAATGCACTTTTATTCTTTCGGATAAGCCTCTAATACTGCCGTTATGGCCGGAACCAGCTCCTTCTTTCTCGATATGCCCGGTTCAAATCGGAATGACGTACCGTCAAACTGTGCTCTGTCCCCGTAAGCAGTCTCCAGAATTTCTTTCGATGCCTCATCGGATGGAACCAGATAGGTTACGGAAATATCATCATGAAAAATACTGATTTGGGCAAATCCGTAATCCGGTCCCGTAATTGGCAGTTTCGGAGAAATCGTCTTCTTCATGCGCTCCGCTAAATCTCTCGCGGTCTCCTCATCATATGCTTCCATACATCCGATAATAAATTTTCCGCCGCTGCAATCATATTCTTTATAATCGCTTAGAAAAATCTCTTTATCCGTCATGCCCTCATAAGAAAGTAATTCGTTAAACATCTCATGAAAAAAAGCATCCGTATCGGAAACATCCGCAATTTTACCAAGAGCCTTTACTGCTTCCCTGTCAGCAAAAGTAGATGTCTCCGGCTTTAGATTTTTGGTGTCGGAAAGAATTCCTCCAAGCATGGCCATGGCGGTCTTGGAATCCGGAACCAGTCCGTAATCCCGGTATTTCAGCCAGACGATAGTTGCTACCGAACCGATCGGTCTGGAATCATAAATCAGCTGATTTCTCGTTGTGATGGCTCCGTCTCCGTGATGATCAATAATGGCGAGAATTTTTGCATCTTCCACACCATCTGCTGACTGAACCACTTCACTATGATCCACCAAAACCAGATTTTGTCCCGAAGCATCTGCTAAAGTCATCGGAATAGCCAGACCGGCTTTTTCTAAAATGTACTTCGTTTCGGAATTAACCGGCCCTAAAACAACCGGAACAGCTTCATAGCCAAGCTGTCTTAAGAGTGCAGCATATCCGATGGCACTGCAGACGGTATCGGAATCCGGGACCTTATGCCCGACCACATAGATTGTCCCTTTGATATCACCCATACCCTCAAGGTCACTTCGGTTTAACAGAGCGTTATACCTCCGCTCTTCTTCAATAAGGTTTTTATAATATCCTTCTTTCGCTTTTTCCCCTTTACTCTTTCCAAGAAAAAAAGCTCCGAATCCCACCAGTACAAGAAGAAAAATGCCGATACATCCGATAACAATCTGTTTTTTCTTCATGGTACAACCATCCTTTGATTTGAAAAGCCACCGAAAAATCGATGGCTCAACAATATTTTTCCTTTTATTTATGCTTCCAAAAATGCCTTCAGAAGATCCGAATACTCTTCATACGCAGGCACATCCGGATAATCCGCTTTAATGCTTTCGGGCGCACGGAATAAAAACCCTTTCCGGCCGGCCTGAATCATGGCCAGATCGTTAAAACTGTCACCGGTTGCAACCGTGTCAAATCCACAGCTCTGCAATGCTTTTACGGTAGTCAGTTTCGATTTCTCGCAGCGCATCTTATATCCGGTAATCTCTCCGCCATCGCCCACAATCAGCGAATTGCAGAAAAGTGTCGGCATTCCGAGTTTTACCATGAGCGGTTTCGCAAACTGTTCAAACGTATCACTGATAATA
>OMRN01000384.1 GCA_900313265.1 uncultured Lachnospiraceae bacterium
GACGAGGACGAAGAAGACAAGAATTACGTATAAGTATGATTCATAAAACATAAATATTTTGAATGGAATTCCTCCGGGGAACTTGCGGGGGAATTCTTGTGTAGTGGGAAATGAATTTAAGTCCGTTTCACAGGACGTATTTATGCGGGCAATAAGGCACGATGAGAAAAAAATGGATGTTAAAACGAATCGGTGCGGATTATGAAGGCCTTGGAAAAATTTTCGGGCTGGATCCGCTCGTTATAAGGATTCTTGTAAACAGAGGATACGATACGGAAGAAAAAATCCGTCTCTTTTTAAGTGCGGATGAGACGATTTTTGACTGCGCGGACGGTCTTCCCGATATCGGGTCCGCCGTAAGTGCTCTTGAACGGTTCCGGAAAGAAGGAAAGAAAATCCGCATTATCGGGGATTATGATATTGACGGCGTCTGTGCCACGGCGATTTTATTAAAGGCCCTTAAAGCATACGGAATGGAAGCGGATTATGTCATTCCGCACCGGATATTAGACGGCTACGGGCTGAACGCTAATCTGATTGAGAAAGCGCATAACGACGGGATTGAGGCGATTGTAACCTGCGATAACGGAATCGCGGCATTTGATGAGATTGCGCTGGCAAAGGAATACGGCATGGAAGTCATCGTTACGGACCACCATGAAATTCCGGAGAGACTGCCGGATGCGCTTGCAATCGTAGATCCGAAGAGGAAGGAGAATACCTATCCGAATCCGGATATCTGCGGTGCGTATGTGGCTTATAAAGTGGTATCCGCTCTGCTCGGACTGAACCGGCCGGATTCGGATTTCGAGGAATTGAAGAAGGAACTTCTTATTCTGGCCGGATTTGCCACGGTTGGCGATATTATGCCGCTGTATGCGGAAAACAGGGCACTCGTTTCCTATTGTCTTGCTCACATTAAAGAAGGTACCAATACCGGTCTGGAAGCGCTTATTCGTGCGACGGAAACCATGGATAAGAAGGTCAGTGCCTATACCATCGGGTTTATTCTGGGACCCTGTATCAATGCAACCGGAAGGCTCGATTCGGCCGATCATGCACTGCAGCTTTTAATGTGCGATGATAAGAACCGGGCGATGAAACTGGCACAGATGCTTCGTGAGATGAATGAAGAGCGAAAGGACATTACGGCAAAGGGACAGGAAGATGCCGTCGCCATGGTAAAGAGGCAGGGAACGCCGGATCCGGTTATCGTTTTGTATCTTCCGGATGTGCATGAAAGCATTGCCGGTATTATTGCAGGACGGTTAAAAGAAGTATTTTACCGCCCGTCCATTGTGTTTACGGATACGGAGGGCGAAATTATAAAAGGTTCCGGGCGGAGTATCGAAGCCTACGACATGTATGAAAAACTAAGCGAATGCCGGGATTTATTCGAGAAATTCGGAGGACATCCGATGGCGGCCGGAATCAGCATGCCGAAGGAAAACTTGGAGGAACTGCGAAGAAGGCTTAACGAAAATGCGAATCTTTCCGAAGAGGATCTGACTCCGACACTGATTATTGATGCCGATATGCCGTTTGGCTATGCATCCATGCACCTGATGGAAGAGTTAGCAAAGCTCGAACCGTTCGGCGTTAAAAACGAAAAGCCTGTTTTTGCGAGAAAAGATGTGCTCATTACCGAAGCAAAACTGTTCGGAAGAAATAAGGACATGGCAGTATTTACCGTAAAGGAGCCTTCCCTCGGTGACAGAACCTATAAGTTGAAACTGTTCAGGCACTTAATCGAGTTTCATGAATATCTGGACGAAATACACGGGGAGGGAACGGCGGAAGCGCTTTACCGGGGAAAGCCGGCGAGTGTCAAAGTTGCATTTTATCCGGAGATTAATGATTTCCGGGGAGAGAAAAACATTGAATTTATTGTAACGGATTTCGGCTGATTACCGAAGGTACGATAAAGAACAGGATTTGAACGGATCATGTACGCAGATGTAATTGTGGATATATCGCATAAGAATCTCGACCGGCCTTTTTGCTATCGTATTCCGGATTCGTTAAAAGAATCGGTTGCAATCGGCAATAAAGTATCGATTCCTTTCGGAAAGGGAAATACGGCCAAAGAGGGATATGTGGTGGGATTATCGGAAACTCCCACGGATGAGATTGATGCGGACAGGATTAAAGAAATCAGTGCGGTTATTCCGAACGGTTTTTCCGCGGAGGAAAATCTCATTGCGCTGGCGGCCTACATGAAAGAACAATACGGCTCCACCATGATTACCGCGCTGAAAACGGTTCTTCCGGTGAAAAAGGTAGTGAAAATCCGCGAGGAGAAAACCGTTGTTTCAAAGGTGCCGCTTGCGACAATCGAGCAGGGAATCGAAATTGCCGGAAAGAAAAATCAGAAGGCGAAGGTACGACTTCTCCGGGAACTTTTAAACAGTGAACGGATTTCGTACAGCATTGTTACGGGAAAACTGAATGTATCCGCACCGACGGTCAAATCCCTTGAAAAGGACGGTTTTCTGACCGTAGAGGTGAGCCGGAAAAACGATAACCCGTTTACTTTCCGAAACGGAGAGGAAATCATTCCGGACTTAAGCGACGAACAGAAGCGGATTGTGGACGAAATACAGTCGGAGAGGGAAAACGGAGTTGCCGGACAATATTATATTTACGGCATTACCGGAAGCGGAAAGACGGAAGTTTACATGCGGTTAATCGAAAACTGCCTGAAAGAAGGACGGCAGGCGATTCTGCTGATTCCGGAGATTTCTTTAACCTATCAGAATCTTCGCCGCTTTTACCGCCGTTTCGGCGACCGGGTTGCCGTCATGCATTCGAAACTCGGCGACGGGGAGAAATACGAACAGTTCAGACGCGCAAAAGAGGGCGAGATTTCCATCATGATCGGTCCACGCTCGGCACTTTTTACACCGTTCCCGGATCTCGGAATGATTATTATCGACGAGGAACATGAAAGTTCCTATAAAAGTGAGAGCATGCCGAAATATCATGCCAGGGAAGTTGCCGGAAAACTGTCGGAACTGACGCATGCATCGCTTGTAATGGGTTCCGCCACGCCTTCATTGGAGAGTTTTTACCGGATTAAAAAGGGCGAAATCAAAGAATACCGCTTAAGCAAAAGACTGACCGGAGGAACGCTCCCGAATGTCCATATCGTGGATATGAAAGAGGAACTGGAATCCGGTAACCGTACGGTTTTTTCCCGAAAACTGCAGGAAATGATGCAGGACCGTCTGGATAAGGGAGAGCAGACGATGCTCTTTTTAAACCGGAGGGGGTACGCATCGAGTGTTCTGTGCCGCTCCTGCGGAGAAGTAATGAAATGCCCGCACTGTGATATTTCCTTATCCGAGCACAAAGGCGGGGTATTAATCTGCCATTACTGCGGCTACAGTACGCCGTTTGTCAAAAAATGCGCAAAATGCGGTTCGGATAAAATTGCCGGTTTCCGTGCCGGTACGGAGCAGATTGAGGATGAAATAAAGAAAAGATTCCCGCAGGCCGTGGTCCTTCGGATGGATGCCGATACCACGAAAAAATCGGAAGACTATGAGGCAATTCTCTCGCGTTTTGCCTCCGGGGAAGCGGATATTCTTTTGGGAACGCAGATGATTGTAAAAGGTCATGATTTTAAGGGCGTTACGCTTATGGGCGTGCTCCTTGCGGATACTTCCCTAAGTCATTCGGATTACCGTGCGGCGGAGAGAACCTTTGAACTGCTTACTCAGGCAGCGGGCCGTGCCGGAAGGGGAGAAATGCCCGGGGATGCCGTAATTCAGACTTATCAGCCGGAACATTATGCCGTTACCTATGCGGCTTCGCAGGATTACGAGGGATTTTACGAGGAAGAAATTCTGTACCGGGAAATGATGGAATATCCTCCGGTCGGACAGATTCTTTCGGTACAGTTCTTCGGACCGGACTGGGAGAGGCTGTCGAGACTGTCGCTCGGAATGACGAAGGAAATTGCAGGGAAATTTAACGGAGTTGTCCGGGCGAATCAGGCTTTATCCACGGACTCGAAAGAACAGCAGGATGACGGGACATCATCTGCGGGTGGAATAAATCCGGAGCCGGCATGCATCATCCGCCAGCTCGGACCGTCGAAGGCTTCGCTCGGAAAGAAAAAGGATATTTACCGTCAGGTTGTTTATTATAAATGCAAAAGGAAAGAACCGCTGATCGAAATAAAGGATTACATGGAAAAGCGTCTTAATGAAATCAGTGTGAAAAAAGAGCAGATTCAGTTTGATTTTAATCCGATGAATTCGTTTTAAGACATCCGGGGAAAGAAAGCAGGACGGCATTGATTTTTGCCGGGAAAGGAAGAGAAAAATGGCAATTCGTAATATCAGAACTCTGGGAGAAGATGTGCTTCGGGCAAAGGCAAAGGAAGTAACGGAAGTCACACCGAGAATCCGCGAACTGATCGATGATATGTTTGAAACCATGTATGAGGCGAACGGAGTAGGTCTTGCGGCGCCTCAGGTAGGAATTCGCAAGCGGATTGTGGTAGTGGATGTTACCGGAGAGGATCCCGTTGCACTCATTAATCCGGTTATTTTAAAGTCAGATGGTGAGCAGACCGGCTATGAGGGCTGTCTTTCCGTACCCGGAAAAACCGGAATCGTAACGCGTGCCAATCACGTGATTGTGGAAGCATACAACGAAAATATGGAGAAATTCACCATTGAGGCCGAAGAACTGATGGCCAGGGCACTTCAGCATGAAATCGACCATTTGGACGGCGTGGTGTATGTGGATTTGGTAAAAGAGGGC
The DNA here is from genome assembly GCA_900313265.1 of uncultured Lachnospiraceae bacterium. Classification (GTDB taxonomy): domain Bacteria; phylum Bacillota; class Clostridia; order Lachnospirales; family Lachnospiraceae; genus UBA3766. Next base: position 4,774 of record OMRN01000384.1, read on the forward strand.
GAACTGTATAACAACGAAGACCTCGAAAAGATGCAGGACGAGGAAGAGTAAAAAGCATGAGAGTAATCTATATGGGAACCCCGGAATTTGCCGTGGGAGCGCTTGAAAAAATCATCGAAGCCGGTCATGAAGTTGTTCTTTGCGTGACGCAGCCGGACAAACCGAAGGGAAGAGGAAAGGAACTTGCTTTTTCTCCGGTAAAGGAGTGCGCCGTAAAGCACGGGATTCCGGTTTTTCAGCCGGAAAAAATCAAACTTCCCGAATCTGTGGAAGAACTTCGCAAATATCCGGCGGATGTAGCGGTTGTTGCCGCATTCGGACAGATTATTTCCAAGGAAATACTGGATATGACAAAATACGGATGCATTAATATTCATGCATCGCTTCTTCCTTTGTACCGCGGGGCCGCACCGATTCAGTGGGCGATTTTAAACGGAGAAAAAGTGGCCGGCATTACGATTATGCAGCTTGATGAAGGACTTGATACCGGAGATATTCTTTTAAGAGAAGCCATTCCCTTAGCTGAGGATGAAACCGGTGATTCGCTTCACGACAAACTCGCCGTGCTCGGTGCAAATCTGGTTGTGGAAGCACTTGACAAACTCGAAAAAGGCGAAATCCGTCCCATCCC
>OMRN01000110.1 GCA_900313265.1 uncultured Lachnospiraceae bacterium
ATCTTCAGTTTCCGGAACTGAAGGGAAAAACAGCCGTCGGATTAATCGGAAGCGGCTCGGAGTGTCTCGGTTATGATGATGAGATTTCAAAGGACCATGATTTCGAGCCGGGCTTTTGTATTTTTATCCCGGGGGAAGAGGAAGTGGACTCCAAGACCTGTTTCCGGCTGGAGAGAGCCTATGCGAAACTTCCGGACGAGTTCATGGGATATTCAAGACAGAAAGTTTCTCCGGTGGGAGGAAACCGCCACGGAGTAATCAGACTGGATGAATTTTTGAAGGACAAAACCGGCTATCCGTCGGGGGAACTCGGAAAGGCAGACTGGTTTCGTATTCCGGAATATTCGCTTTTAGAAGTGACGAACGGAAAGATTTTTTATGACGGATGGGGAAAACTGACAAAAATCCGTGAGAATCTTCATTATTTTCCGGAAGATGTAAGAAGAAAGAAACTGGCAGGCCACCTTCTTACGATGGCTCAGGCCGGACAGTATAATTACTACCGTCTGGTAAACAGGAAAGAGTACGGGGCGGCACAGCTTGCCGTCACGGAATTCGTAAAAAGCGGAATCCAGGTTGCCTATCTTTTAAACAGTACCTATATGCCCTATTACAAATGGGCGTTTCGCGGAATGAGGGATCTGTCGAAACTTGCGGAGCTCGAAGAAGTATTTTCAATGCTTCTTTGTACGCCGAATGACGGGGATTATTCCTTAAAAAAATCAAATGCAATCGAGGATACGGCCGGCATGATAATCCTTATGTTAAAGGAACAGGGACTAACGCAGGCGGACTGCGGAGATTTGGAAAAGCATGCCTATTCGGTAAACGATTCCGTTAAGGATAATGAAATCCGGTATCTGAATATTTTTGCAGCCGTGTAACAGGCGGCTTTTGGAGGGGGGGAGAAACCATGGACGAAAGCAGAAAAAAATATCTGAAACTTTTATCACGCCGGTTCCCGTCGGAAAATGCGGCCGCGGCGGAGATTATCAATCTTCAGTCGATTCTTGCCCTACCGAAGGGAACGGAACATTTCTTAACCGATATTCACGGGGAAGACGAGCAGTTCATGCACGTTTTGAAAAACGGTTCCGGAACGGTCCGCCGGAAAGTGGATGCGGTCATCGGGCAGAAAGAAACGCCGGCCTATAAAAAGCAGTTTACAACGCTTATTTACTATCCCATTGACAAGTTAAAACTGATAAAAGAGTCCGTACCCGAAGAAGATCTTCCCGAATGGTATATGAAGACGCTGCGGTATCTTGTGGATGTTGTAAAAAGGGTGTCTTCCAAATATACGAGATCCAAGGTCCGAAAGGCCATTCCGGAAGAATACCGCTACATTGTGGAAGAATTAATTACCGAGAAAGAGGAAATTACCGATAAAGAGCGGTATTACAAGGAAATCTTAAAATCAATCATCGATATCGGTGTGGCGGAGAAGGTGATTGTTACGCTTTGTATTTTAATCCAGCGTCTTGTCGTGGATCATCTGCATATCGTCGGGGATATCTATGACCGTGGTCCCGGACCGCACCGGATTATGGACAAACTTCTGGAATATCATTCGGTGGATGTTGTCTGGGGGAACCACGATGTGGTCTGGATGGGTGCCGCCTGCGGCAATCCGGCCTGTATCGCCAATGTCATCCGTATGAGTGTGCGTTACGGAAACTTAAGCGTCATCGAGGACGGATACGGAATCAATCTGATTCCGCTTGCGGCGTTTGCCATGAAGCAGTATAAAAACAGCAATCTTTCCCGGTTTCAGTTAAAGGAAAATAACCGCGGGGAGTTCTTTAATCTAACCGAAGTGGAAAGCCGGATGTACAAGGCTGTCACGATGATTCAGTTTAAGGCGGAGGGACAGATTATCAGGCGGAATCCGGACTTTGAAATGGAGGATGCCGCGCTTCTTCACCGGATTGATTTTGATAACGGGACGGTACTCATCGGGGATAAGAAATATCCTTTATCCGACTGCGATTTCCCGACGGTAGATCCGAAGGATCCGTACCGGTTTACCGATGAGGAAGAGCAGGTCATGAATCAGCTGATTTACGGATTTGCCAACAGCGAAAAATTAAAAAAGCATGTGCGTTTTCTGTATGAAAAAGGATCGCTTTACCGGGTATATAACGGGAATTTAATGTATCACGGCTGCGTGCCGCTAAAGGAAGATGCTTCCTTTACCCATTCGAAAGTGGGCGGACAGGATACATTCGGAAAAGCCATGTATGATCTTTTGGAGAATTATGCCAGATCGGCATTTTATTCGATGCCCGGAACACCCGGGCAGATTAAGGGCGGAGATGTTCTTTGGTATTTATGGTGCGGACCGAAATCCCCGTCTTACGGGCGAAGCCGCATGACGACGTTTGAAAGACTTTTTGTGGAAGATAAATCCAC
>OMRN01000389.1 GCA_900313265.1 uncultured Lachnospiraceae bacterium
CGGTAAGAATCCGGCGGGCATTTCCGATGCGATTGAAGAAGCAAAGAGCGTGCTCGAAGGAATGATTACCGGTTAACAAAAATTTTAAAATAATCCCAATAATTTACCCTGCCAAAAGCGTTTCTATGTATGAAAAGGGGTTTGAACCCTTTCATAAAATTCAGAGGGAAAAGGGGAAAAGATTATGAAGAAATTATATGTACTTTCAATGGTCACATTAACAAGCGTATTTCTGTTCGCGGGATGTAACGGAACTTCCTCCGTGCAGCCGGCATCAAACGTGCCGGTCGAAGAGTCCGAAATCAAACCGGAGGAGATAACGGTTCCGGAAGACGTGACGGAAGATTCCGAGCCTGTTACCGAAGTATCCGATGTGTTTGAGCCGGTGGAAATCCGTTCCCTTCCGTCCGGTGCCGATGTTTTTCTAAACGGCCTTAACTGGAGCGGAAATTACGACTGCGAATCCGAAGAAGAAATGAAGACGGCCATCTGCTTTATGATGGAGCATCCGTACTCCGTATGCGATTTTTCTCTGTATAAGGATTTTATCGATGTTCCGTCCTTTGAGGATCTGGAGAAAGATCCGGAGTTCTTTAAGGCGGACAGCGAAGCGAACGACTGGTCCGGATATTATATTTACGATGCCGACGGTATGGACAAGCTTCTTGAAAATATTTTTAACGTTGATGATGACATGCTTGCCAAAATCAAAAATCCCGATTATTTCGAAGAACTGTTTATGTACGAAGACGGTACAAAGACACCATTCGTCTATTATGAGGACGGAAAATACTATGCTCATAACGGCGGAATCGGCGGACCGGGATGGAATGTTGAAATTGTAAGTGCCGAGAGAGCGGGCGATGTTTTCCACTTCGTATATGATGTGACTGATGATTATGAAGGCGGCCAGACCTATACAAGATATGCGGTTATGGAGTTTAAGACCATCGACGGAAACGGCTATTGGACGGTATATAAGACCAGCGATCAGAATATTTTTTGATAAAATTACCTTGACGAAGCGTGAAAAATCCGTATAATAGGGAATGTGCATTTTTTTAAAGATCTGAACGGTTGTGCACAAGTCTGAAACCGGGAGGAGGGTTGAGAGATGTCTAGAGTAGAAGTAAAAGAGAACGAATCCTTAGACAGCGCATTACGTCGTTTTAAGAGAAGCTGCGCAAAGGCTGGAATCCAGCAGGAGATTCGTAAAAGAGAGCACTACGAGAAGCCTTCTGTAAAGCGTAAAAAGAAGAGCGAAGCTGCCAGAAAGCGTAAGTACAACAACTAATATCGAAATTGACCACGCGAGAGCGCGGGTTTGATAAGCCACACGTCGTTCGTGTGGCTTAATCTTTGTATGAAGACACACTCCGGTTTGATAATGAGAAGTGATAAATGTTTATTTGTTTGCTACAACTTAAAATACTTGATTCACCCGGCGAATGGATTTTTTTCATCGCTGATTTGCTTATCATCGCCTTTATTGTGATTAACATTATAGATATTAACCGCTTTGTGGTAAGAAAAACGGTTCTTGAATCGGATAAGATTCCGGAAGGGAAAGGGGTAAAATTTGTTTTTCTGACCGATCTGCATTCCCGCAAATATGCCGGAAACAATGAAAAACTGCTGGAAGCGATTAAAGCGTGCAATCCCGATTTTATTCTTTGCGGCGGTGATATGATGACGGCGAAGTCCGGTAAAAATAACGAGACGGCGGTTTCGTTTATGAACCGTCTGGCCGCAGATTATAAAATATATTATGCGCTTGGTAATCACGAATACCGTGCACGTGAATATAAGGAATCGTACGGCAGCATGTTTGAGGATTATAAGAAGGCCATCGAGTCCGATAATATTGTATGGCTGGATAATGAGTCTTTGGAGGTTCTTTCGGCGAATGACGTAAGGCTTGCCATCAGCGCGCTGTCGATTGAAAAAGAATATTATAAGCGTTTTGTAAAAATGACACTTCCCGACGATTATATATCGCGTCTGGTAGGGCCTGCATCCGGGGATGCCTATCAGATTCTGCTGGCACACAATCCCCAGTATGCCGAGAATTATTTTGCGTACGGTGCGGATTTGTTTTTAGCCGGACATTATCACGGAGGAATCATCCGCCTTCCTTTTATCGGAGGAGTGGCATCTCCCGCCATACGACTTTTTCCGAAATACAGCGGCGGGCTTTATCATAAGAACGATAAGTACGGTTATGTTTCGTGCGGACTCGGAACGCATACGGTACCGATGAGATTTTTGAATCCCGGGGAAGTATCGTACTTTGAAATTAAACACAAGTAAAGGTGACAGGCACTTTAGGGCTAAAAGTGACAGGCACTTTAGGGTCAAAAGTGACAGGCACTTTAGGGTCAAAAGTGACAGGCACTTTAGGGTCAAAAGTGACAGGCAC
>OMRN01000420.1 GCA_900313265.1 uncultured Lachnospiraceae bacterium
AATCCCGATTGGTTCGTTTGACAAACCGCTTGAAGTAATTGCGGATACGGTGGCCATGAGCAAACCTCATGAGATTGAGTATACGATATCCTTTGATAAGGAAAGTCTCCGCGATGAGTAATGAGTTTATCGAGCAGTGGTATTTATGCCCTGCTCGATTTTGAAATCGAACGAAAGAATGAAAAAAAGAATACTCACAATTTGTATCGTATGTCTGCTTATGATGGGACTGCCGGGAATTACTGGATGCGGCAGTCCTTCTTCAAATACGGTTTCTTTGGATAATAATGCAGCGGAAGATGAAATCTCCGATACTGTTTTGCCGGATAACGGTATTTTGGAAGAGGAAATGTTATCGGCTGATTTGACCTACATAAGTAGTCTGAATACGGAATATGCCGAAAATTTCCGTGTGGATTATTATGAGGATCAAAACGGCTTACGATATACTTTGCTTAAGACCGTTCCCGATGAAAAAATGCTTCTGGTGATTCCGGAAGAGGGAAATTTGCCGGATGACCTGAATCCGGAAATAATCGTTTTGCAAAGACCGGTAGAGAATCTTTATCTTGTAGCATCGGCTGCCATGGATATGTTCGTGGCACTGGACTCACTTGATACAATCCGTTTTTCCGGACAGAAACAGGAGAACTGGTATATTAAAGAAGCCGCGGATGCAATGGAAGAAGGAAAGATTCTGTATGCCGGAAAGTATTCCAAACCGGATTATGAGATGATTGTGTCTTCCGGCTGCTCTCTGGCGATTGAAAATACCATGATTTTTCATTCTCCGGATGTAATCGAACAACTGGAAAATTTCGGTATTCCCGTAATCGTGGATTATTCGAGTTCGGAAAGCCATCCTCTTGCGAGGGTTGAGTGGATAAAGTTTTACGGAGCTCTTCTTTCAAGGGATGAGAAGGCGGAGGAAATATACCGGGAAGAAGCGGATCTGGTAAAAAGTATTGAGTCGGAAGAAAAAACAGATCTTACGGTAGCCTATTTCTATATCACTTCCAACAATCTTGTACAGGTAAGAAAACCGACGGATTATATTCCGAAAATGATTGAGATAGCCGGCGGAAAATACATTTTTGAAAATCTGGATGACGACGGAACGAATAAAAGCACGATTAATATGCAGCTTGAGGAATTCTACGATAAAGCGAAGGATGCCGATATTATTATTTATAACTCTTCGATTGACGGAGGTGTCCGGACAGTAGAGGAACTGACCGGCAAATGGGAACTGCTTTCGGATTTTAAGGCAGTAAAAGAGGGAAATGTCTGGTGCACGACAAATGATATGTATCAGCAGTCGCTCGCCATCGGATATATGACAGAGGATATTCATGAAATTCTAAACGGTAACGAAGAGGGGTTGCATTATATTTACAGACTAAAGTAAAAAACGAAAAGAACCGTTGTTGGAAAGAATAAAAACAGACCGGAAAATCAGTTGAAGCATGGTATAAGGAAAAAACTATGACAGAAGAAAAACGCCGGATTCGGTATACAATTTCATATCTGATTCTTGTTCTCGGAATCGTGCTGTTTTTCATTTTGAATGTTTGTATCGGAAGTGTGAAGATTTCGATTCCCGACATGTTTGCCTGTATTACCGGACGGGAAGTGTCCGAGACGGTATCCGCCATTTTATTAAATATCCGGCTTCCCAGAGCGGTGGCGGTTTTTATTTTAGGCGGAGCGCTTGCACTTGCGGGATATCTTTTGCAGACCTTCTTTCATAATCCGATAGCCGGGCCGTTCGTGCTCGGAATTTCGTCCGGTGCAAAAATGTGTGTTGCGCTTTTGATGGTATTTTTTCTCGGCCATTCGATAAAGATTAACAGTGCATCCTTAATTCTTGCGGCATTTATCGGGTCGATGATTTCAATGGGATTTGTCCTATTAATGACAAGGAGGATTCATTCCATGTCCATGCTTGTGGTGTGCGGTGTCATGATTGGATACATCTGCTCTGCTATCACCGAGATTATCATTACCTTTGCATCGGATGCGGACATTGTAAATCTTCATAACTGGTCAAGAGGAAGTTTTTCCGGCATGACATGGAACAATGTGAGGGTGATGGCGGTTGTCATTGCCACTACATTTGTAGTTGTTTTTCTGCTTTCAAAACAGCTGGATGCATATACCCTCGGTGATTCGTATGCGGTGAATATGGGCGTGAAT
>OMRN01000391.1 GCA_900313265.1 uncultured Lachnospiraceae bacterium
CGGAGGAAATATTCTTGCTTCCGTAATTCTTGCGAAACACATGGGAATGGCCGGTATTATTTTGGGATCCATTATCGGAAACGGCCTTGGAATCCTGACCTGCATATGGCATTTCTTCCGTAAAAGCAATTCCTTGCATTTCGTTTGGCACTTCTCCCTTCGTGATTTTTTCCTTACCTCGCGTTACAGTATCGTGGACTCTTCCGTTTATCTTTGCTGGGCACTGATGGATTATGTCATGATCGGATTCGTTTCCGCACATTACGGGGAAGGCGGACTGGTTACTCTCGCCGTTGTTGTAAGTCTGATTGAATTCAGCGTGGTTTTGGACGGTGTCGGAATGGCCATGCAGCCTTTAATCGGTACCTACTTCGGAGAGAAAAATCATAAGCTGATCAAACGCGTTATGAAATCCGGTATCCTGGCTGCCCTCATAGAAGGCGTTGTGGCAACCGTTTTAATCTGGATTTTTGCCAGACAGTTCTGTGCTCTTTTCGGAATTAAAGGAGGCGATTCCTTAGCTCCCTCCATGTCTGCTATCCGAATCGTCTGCATCGGATTCACTTTTTGCGGAGCGGTATCCCTGATGACATCTTATTACATGCTGATTGACCGCATCGGTATGTCCACCTGTTTTTCCTGTCTTCAAAACGGCCTGCTTTATATGCTGCTTCCGATTCTGGGTTCTGCACTATTTGGCATAAACGGAATGTGGGCAGGCTTTGTTCTTGCTCCCATCCTTACCCTCATAGCAGCACTGCTCTTCGTCCGAATCCGCTTCGGAAAAGACAATTTCCCGTTTCTGTTAAAAGACATCGATTCCGAAATTGAAGTACTGGACGATACGCTTACCACCCAAAGCACGGACCGGATTTCCGGAGAAGTCAAAGATATGCTGCTTTCCCGCAGTTATTCGAAAGATTTAGCCTACCGAGCCGCTTTATTTGTGGAAGAGATCTGCCTTACCGTGCTGGATAAAAACAAAAACAGGAAAAAGCCTGTGCTCATCGAATACTCCATCTTCTTTGAATCGGATTCCGTGCTTATTATAGAACGTGACTCCGGAGAACTGTTTGATTTAACGGATCCCGATATGCCGGTAGACGGTTTAAGCAGCCTGATTATCAGCGGACTGATGGAATCCCAGAAGGAAAAAGCATATCTCGTTACAACAGGCTATAATCGGAATATGATACGATTATCGAACGCAGAAACCGGAGGTGAGATTTGATAAATGAACATCATCATCTATGACTTCGGCACAAGCAGTGTAAAAACCTGCCTTTTTACCGTCGATTCCGGGATTTGTCTTACCGCCTCATCCTCCGCCGGTTATTCTCTTTATGTCAGCGACGACGGTGGCGCCGAACAGGATCCCGACGAATGGTGGAGTGCCATATGTTCCACCACAAAAAAGTTATTTCAAATGTGTGATGTAACTCCCGGGGATATAGACGGGATTGCATTTTGTTCCCAGATACAGGGATCTGTTTTTGTGGATGAAAAAGGAAATGCCTTAAGACGTCCCATGAACTATCTCGATCAGAAAGGCGTGAAGGAATATAACAAATGCATGCGCAGCGGCCTGATTAAAGTATCCGGTTGCAACCTCTTTAAGCTGCTTCGAAACCTCACGGTAAATTATGCCGCATCCACAAGTGCCAAAGACCCCGTATGGAAGTATAAATGGGTAGAGAATAATGAGCCGGAAGTATATAATAAGGCGTATAAATGGCTGGACATAAACGACTATCTGACCGCAAGATTTACCGGCCGGATTGTCCGGACCGCAGATTCCGCCTTTGCAACCTTCCTTTATGATACCAGAAAAGGACGGGAAGGCTGGAACAACGGGCTTTTAAAAATGTATGGCATCAACCCGAAACATATGCCTGAAATTATCGACTGTACCGAAAAAGCCGGCGAACTGACTATGAAAGCCGCATCGGATCTGGGACTTAAAGAAGGCATTCCTGTTTTCGCAGGCGGCGGCGATACGACCTTTGTAAGTATCGGAGCGGGAGCCTGCAACGTCGGTGATACACATATTTATGTAGGAACATCGGGCTGGGTGTCCACCTTCTTAGACCATCAGGTTGTTGACATCAATGCCATGATTACCGGTGTACTCTCCGCCTGCCATGGTTACTTCAATTATTACGCCGAATTGGAAACTGCCGGCAAATGCATTGACTGGATTAAAGACAATCTTGCAGAGGATCAAAAAAACCTTCAGCTAAAAATAAACCAAAGCGGTATTTCTCCGGAGTTTGAAGAATTCTTTACCCATTTTTATGAGAATTTATCAGATGAAATCAGAAAAGCTCCTCCCGGAGCAAACGGTGTTATTTTTACCCCGTGGCTGCACGGAAACCGCTGTCCTTTTGAGGATAACAACGCCGCAGGTATTTTTTTCAATATCCGAATCGATACCGGTCGAAAAGAAATGCTTCGCGCCATACTCGAAGGAATCTGTTATCACCTTCGATGGCTTTTGGAATGTGAGAACAGGAAAGTAAAAACTTCCGACACCATTCGCTTTGTGGGCGGTGCTTCCCTCTCTCCGGTATTTTGTCAGATTCTTTCGGACATTATCGGGCAAAATATAGAAACCATAAACAACGCCCAGGAAGTCGGTGCCATGGGCGCCGCAATGGTTGTTGCAAGCGGCATACGGGGCGATAATGTTATGAAACTTTCGAAGGAACTTGTAACCCCCACTCATACATATGTTCCGGACGTCCGTAACCGGGAAATATACGAACGAAATTATCGAATTTTTAAGAAACTGTATAAAAACAATGCTTCCTGTTTTAAGGAAATCAACTCCTGGAACATATCAAAGCCGGCATTCCGAAAAAAGGAGTTCTGAATGGATACTAACAAAATTTTAAAAGAAAATGAAATCGAAGCAAACCGTGTACTGACAACTATTGTCTTAGTCACGCTCGGGATTGTCGCAATTACATGGCTTCTTTTTGAAACCGGTTTTTTCTACATTCGCGTTCAGTTCCGCGGTCTGATGATTTTTAATATTCTGCTTCTTGCCACGGTTGCCGTCATCACTCGGATTTTCAAATATGAAAAAGAATGGATTAAATATATTCTGATGGCTGCAGTAACGATAGTTTTTGCCGTTACCACATCGGTCCTTACTTATAATGTCACCCTGTTAATTGCCATCCCGATTCTTTTATCTATCCGGTATTTCAACAGAAAGTACACCATCTTCATTGCAATCCTGTCGATAGTCGTTTTCTACATTGCTTACCTCTACGGGGCAAATCACGGGATGCTGGACTTGAATTTTGTACAGTATGAACCCGATACGACCATCGTTACAAATAATAAAATGTGGTTGGACGATGCCGTTATAAATATCCCGTACAACAGACAGCTGATGCTTGTTAATACCACCATTTCAAACTACTTTGTCAAACTTCTGCAATATATCATCATTTCCGCAGCAAGTCTGGCACTGGTTGTTTGCTGCCAGAAATTATTACAAAAGCAGAAAGAGCTTACGGAAAGCACCGCCAGAATCGGAGCCGAATTGGAACTTGCCGAGAAAATACAGTCCGATATGCTTCCCAGCATTTTTCCTACTTTTTCCGAACAAAAGGAATTTGATTTATACGCCTCTATGACCACGGCAAGAGAGGTCGGCGGAGATTTCTATGATTTTTTTATGATTGACGAGGACCATCTCGCTTTGGTTATTGCTGATGTTTCCGAAAAAGGAATTCCCGCTGCCATGTTTATGATGACGGCTAAAACCACCATCAAAGATTATGCCTTAACGAACGATAGTACATCCGAGATATTTACCATCGCAAATAATCGTCTTTGCGAAAACAACCAATCCGACATGTTCGCTACGTCTTGGATTGGAATTTTAAATATCAAAACCATGGTGCTGCAGTATACCAACGCCGGGCACAACTATCCCATTCTTAAAAGGAACGGCGAACCATGCGAATTTTTAACGGACAAACACGGGCTTTTCCTTGCCGGTCTCGAAGGAACCCTGTATAAACAAAGTGAAATAAAACTTTCTGCCGGAGATCGTCTGCTTCTTTACACCGACGGCGTTACCGAAGCACACAGTAAAGAAGGCGGAATCTACGGAGAAGACCGTCTGAAAAACGTAATCAACGAGACCGCAGATGAAAAAGGGGAAATCGTGCTCTCCCGCATTTTGAACGATGTAAACGGATTTTCCGAGGGATTGGACCAGTTTGACGATATTACGATGACAATTCTGACAATCAAGGATGAATGATTTATTAGTGTTTTAAAATTGTAAAAAACTCAGGAGGGAAAACAAATGGAACTGCAACTGGAAAGCAAAAGAGAAGGCAACGAGCTGACAATCAAACTGAATGGTGAAATCAACACGGGAACCGCCAAACAGCTGAAAGAACTGCTGGATGCAGAGCTTACCGATGCCGAGGTACTTACTTTGGATTTTGAAAAATGCGATTTCGTGTCCTCTGCCGGACTTCGTATTCTGCTTGCCACTTATAAAACGTTAAAGGCCAGAAAGGCGCAGATGAAACTGATTAACATCGGTCCCACTTTCGGCGAAGTTCTGAACATCACCGGTCTGGACGCTGTTTTCGGTGTCAAAGTAAATCATAAATAAGTAAAGGGGCATTTGTCTTTCATGAATGTATATGATTTTGACGGCACAATTTATTATCCCGACTGCGCTTTAAGTTTTGCACTCTGGTGCATAAACAGGCATCCTTC
>OMRN01000461.1 GCA_900313265.1 uncultured Lachnospiraceae bacterium
CGGTGTACGAAATAGCAGTTATTCTCGAGCATCCCCAAAACGATGCAACCGACTTTTAATTCGCCCTTTTCCATCTGCAGTTCCATTCCTCTGTATTTCCGTATTTTTTCTGTTATAACATGTATGCCCGCCTTCATGGGCCTTATCGGTTTTTCGACAAAACCTGTTTTCCTCAGTTCGTTGTCCGCTGAATATCCTGAACGCTCTCCACCTGCCTGATTTTCTCGATTAAGGATGCCAGTTCTTCCTTGCTCTTTACTTCAAATGAAATCTGTACGGTAGCAACTTCTTTCTTGCTTGTCGCCGTCGTAAGCGAACTGATGGAGATATTCCGTTCGGAGAAGATTTTTGTAATGTCCACCAAAAGCCCCTGCCGGTTGGTCGCAAAAACAGTAATCGTGGAATTATACTTCTCTCCTGTATGTTCCTTCAGTGCCGCTTCGTTCCAGGAAGCCGCAATCATTCGCGGTTTTTCCTCTTCGGAGAGGCAGCGCATATTGACACAGTCCACGCGGTGAATGGATACGCCGCGTCCTCTGGTAACGAAACCGACGATTTCATCCCCGGGCAGCGGGTTGCAGCATTTTCCGAAACGGACCGCCACGTCATCCGTTCCTTCCACCACGATACCGCCCTTGATATCGACGGGTTTCGGCTTCTTCGCCTGCGTTTCGGCCACGGATTTTACCACTTCTTCATTGGTCATGGGCTTCTTGTTATTGCGCTCGTAAAGCTCCATCATCTTGTTAAAGACCTGGCCCTCTTTTAAGCCGCCGTGCCCGATGGCCGCAAGTACCGCATTCCAGTCGTTAAAGCCGTATTTACGAACCACATAATCCGTATAAGGTGTTTTTGCCAGTTCCGCATACTCAAATCCGCGGGGTTTGCAGTAGGCCGCCAGAAGTTCTTTTCCCCTGACGATATTTTCCTCTTTTTCCTCGTGGCGGAACCACTGGTTGATTTTATTCTTTGCCTGGGGCGATTTAACGAAGGTAAGCCAGTCCCGGCTCGGTCCCTTGTTCTCGCTTCCGGTAATGATTTCAATCTTGTCGCCGTTTTGAATCACATAATCGTTTCCGACCAGACTTCCGTTCACCCTCGCACCGATCATGCGGTTTCCGACCTCGGAATGGACGGAATAAGCAAAATCGACCGGCGTACTTCCTGCGGGAAGCTGTTTTAACTCGCCGTTTGGCGTATAGCAGAATACGTAATCCGTAAAGAGGTCCAGACCATTTTTCACGAGTTCCAGAAACTCCATATTGTCCTTGGATTCACTCTGCCACTCGATAATCTGACGAAGCCACGCAAACTTCTTCTCATCGTTAAACGAGATTTTCTTTCCGTCTGCGCCTTCTTTATATTTCCAGTGTGCGGCAATACCGTATTCCGCCACCTGATGCATTTCATTGGTACGAATCTGGATTTCAAACGGCTGTCCGGAAGAGCCGATAACCGTTACGTGAATGGACTGATACATATTGCTCTTCGGATTGTTGATATAGTCCTTGAAACGTCCGGGATAGAGCGAATAGATGCTTAAAACCAGACCTAAAACTTCCCAGCAGTCATGCACGGTATCGACAATGATACGAACCGCAAAAAGATCGTAAATCTGGTCGAGTGTTTTATTCTGGTTTTTCATTTTCTTGTAGATGGAGAAGAAATGCTTTACTCTTCCGTCGATTTTGGCATGAATGCCGGCCTCACGGATATGGGCCCCTACTTCGTCGACGATGCCCTGAACATACTGTTCGCGTTCCGTACGTCGCGTGGCGATTTTATCCACCAGGTCATAGTAGGCTTCCGGCTCTAAGTATTTTAAAGACAAATCGTCAAGTTCGACTTTGATGCGGGAAATACCGAGACGGTCCGCAATCGGAGAATAAATCTCCAGCGTTTCCCTGGCTTTCTCAATCTGCTTTTCCGGAGCCATGTGTTTCAGCGTCCGCATATTGTGAAGACGGTCTGCCAGTTTTACGACAATGACACGAAGATCCTTGGCGGTTGCCAAAAACATCTTTCGAAGGTTTTCCGCCTGGACTTCGAGTTTATCCTGATTGCCGATCTGCATGCGGTTTAACTTGGTCAC
>OMRN01000264.1 GCA_900313265.1 uncultured Lachnospiraceae bacterium
ATTAATGCTTCGGGCATCGGTCCTGCGGGACTCGGAGGTACGACAACCGCACTTGCGGTAAATGTGCTGACCTATCCCACACATATTGCGGGGCTGCCTGTCGGTGTGAATATCTGCTGCCATGTGAACCGTCATGTGGTAAGAGAAGTGTAAGCGGAAAGCAAATTTAAACGCGGCAAGGAAAAATCGATGGAAAAATATATTCAGGTTCCTTATACAAAAGAAGAAGCAGTAAATTTAAAAGCCGGAGATATGGTTTATTTATCCGGTACCATTTATACGGCCAGGGATGCCGCACATAAGCGCATGGCCGAGGCTTTGAATAAAGGGGAGGAACTTCCTTTTGACCTGAAAGGAAACGTGATTTACTATATGGGTCCGTCTCCCGCAAGAGAAGGAAGACCCATCGGAAGTGCCGGTCCGACCACGGCCAGCCGCATGGACAAATATACGCCGGAGCTGCTTGATTTGGGTCTTGCCGGAATGATCGGCAAAGGAAAACGGTCCGAGGCGGTAAAGGAAGCGATTGTCCGGAATTCTGCCGTTTACTTTGCAGCCATCGGCGGAGCGGGAGCGCTCCTTTCGAAAGCCATTGTATCAAGCGAAGTGATTGCCTATGACGATCTCGGAACGGAAGCAATTCGAAAACTTACCGTAAAAGATTTTCCGGCAATTGTTGTCATTGATTCAAACGGTGACAATCTGTATGAGAGTGCGGTTCTTACATACAGAAAATAAAACCGGTTTATGAGATGATTCGGAATAACGGGTATGAAGAAAAATAACGGAAATTCATATAAAGGAAAAAGAGAAGTTCTGTATAAAAAGAAAGTCCGGAAAATCGGAACGGCATGTGCTGTTTTTCTGATGCTTTTTTCCTTCTTTTCCATGAATGTGTGCGCCGATGAAACTTCGGATTTGGAAGCCCAGAGGCAGGCACGCATGAATGAGGTGGTAACAACCAATCAGATTGAAGGATGGCCGCAGGGACCGGCAATCGGAGCCGAGGGTGCCATTTTGATGGAAGCGAAAACCGGAGCGATTCTGTATGCCAAGAACATTGACGAGAAATTGTATCCGGCCTCTACCACAAAAATTATGACCGGTCTTCTGGCATATGAAAACTGCAAGCTGGATGAAATGGTGACCTTTTCCCATGATGCGGTTTTCTCGGTATCAAGGTCGGATTCCAATATCGGTATGGACGTCGGGGAATCGATTCCGATGAACAAGGCACTCGAAGGAATGATGATCCTTTCGGCCAACGAGGTTGCCAATGCCATCGCGGAACATGTTTCCGGCTCGATGGATGATTTTGCCGTACTGATGAATAAAAAGGCGGAAGAAATCGGCTGCACCAATACGCATTTTACCAATCCGAACGGACTGCATGATGAGAATCATTATACAACCTGCCGCGATCTGGCAATGATTGCGAAATATTATTTCCAGTATGATTATCTGGCCGGTCTTTCGAGGGAGCCGGCCTGCGAATTCGTCGCAACCGAAACACAGCCGGACTCGTTTCGGTTAAATACCAAGAACATGCTTGTCAAAGGAAGGCGTTATCAGTATGATGCACTTGTCGGATCCAAAACCGGCTATACTTCCGAGGCCAGACAGACGCTGGTTTCCGCAGCCAAGAAAGACGGTCTGGAATTAATCTGCGTGATTATGAAAGAAGAGTCTCCGTATCAGTTTGAAGATACGGTTGCTCTTTTCGATTACGGTTTCGAAAACTTTAAGAAGGTGAATATCGCAGACCACTCCGATGAGAGCAACATGTTATCCACGGGATTTTTCACGGTCGGACAGGACGTCTTCGGATCCAACGAATCGATTCTTACGGTGGATCCCACGGCGGTAGTAATCTTACCGAAGAATGCGGATTTTTCCTCGGTGCGGTATGATCTTTCCGCCAACAATGCCGGAATGAAAGTCGGTGTGGCGAAGGTAAATTATCTGTTTAACGGAAATCTGGTCGGAACGGCGAATTTAAGCATGAATGCGGAAAGCGCCACGCTTTTTGATGAATTTGCCGATGAGGATAAGAATGTTACGGCAAAGACGGAAGATGCCGAAAACACAGCCGGTGGGGAAGGGGATACGACGGCTGTTTCCGACGGTGAGGAAAATAACGGCACGGATGCGGAAGCCGAAAGCGAAAAACTTCCGACAACAAACCGGAACAAGAACGGAATTTTTATTAATGTAAAAATAGCCCTGATTGCCTTGGGAGCTATCGCGGCATTCACGGTGATTCTCGTGATTATCAGGAGCATTATTTCGCAGTATCAGTTTGCAAAGAAAAGAAGGGAAGTCATAAGACGTCACAGGGAAAGAAAGAGAAAGGGGAAATATGGGGAATAACAGAAAAAAATTAAAGAAAATTGCAATTATTGTGTTATCGGCGCTTGCCACGATTTTGCTTGCGACGATTTTATCCTTTGGATTCGCATCGAAATCCGGAGCATTCGGCGATTATAACGATTTCGATTATGATACCGGTTCCGATTCGGACTGGGGCTCTTCCTCGGACTGGGGAAGTTCTTCCTACGATTATGATGATGATTACAGCAGCGGCGGTGGCGGCCTGATCTGGTGGCTTGTGGGGCTGCTTTTTAGGAAAAATCCCTGCCTGGGCGTAATCGTAGTTGTGGCGATTATTGTATTCTTCGTTGTCCGCAGCAATATGAAAAACAAAAAAAGAAGAGATCAAAACGAACTTCAGGGGAACGGACAGATGCCGAATATACCGAACAATGCAAATGTACCGAGAAGACAGGCTCCTTTGGCAAACGTAAATATTCCGAACCGCGACCAGGAAATCGGCGGAATTATCATGGAAAAAGATCCGAACTTTACGGTTCCCGATTTTATTACCTTTGCCAAGAATCTTTATATCAACATGCAGGATGCATGGTGCAAGCGTGATTTGGAGCCGATTCGTGCGGCACTGCATCAGAATCTGTACGAAAGAAGCGAAAAACAGATTCAGAAAAAAATCGAAGACGGCATTGTTGTTCATTTAGACCGCCTTACCGTAAACGAAGCGTATATTACTTCCTACCGCAGGGATACGCAGTATGAATATGTGAAAGTTTATCTGAATTCTTCGATGATTGAATATCATACGAAAGAAGCTACCGGACAGATCCTTTACGGTGATACTTCCACCAGATGGACCATGCGTTACGAAATGACCTTTATGAGAAGTGTTTCGGCAAAGACCAATGAAGCCGGTGCACAGAATATCGGATTAAACTGCCCGAACTGCGGAGCTCCGCTTAAGGGAACCAGCTTCGGCAAGTGTCCGTACTGCGACAGCCTTGTTACAACCGGACTTTATAACTGGGTACTGAGTGATTTCAACGCGATTAAGAAAGAGTTCCGTGATGAAGGAATTCAGATTAACGATTAAAATGGGCACAGATATAAGTGTTACCCGAAATCTGATAAGTGCTTACGGTGATATGGTCGGGAGAAGTGGTTTGTTCATAAACCGGATTCGCTAAATCTTCCGAGTATAATACTGTATCCGGAGCATAATAGGAAACATAAGAACCGTTATTTTCAAAAAGAGAATCCAAAAGTACGGCGATGTCTATTACGGCATCGCCGTTTTTGTGAAGATAACCGCAGTCCGAAAATTTGTCGCAAAAATAGAAATAATTTTCATCCGTTTCGGAAATTAGCCTTAATTCATGATTTCCGTCGATGACTTCGTGATTCATACCGAGAATATCCCTGCCCGCATTAAAATAGATATAGGCCGGATATCCGGTTCCGTCCCCGTTAAATGTGGTATCGTCATAGGTTACATCCATAACATACCAGTTGTCGTACACTTTTATGATATTCCATACATGCCGGGAGTCTTCCGCATAGCCGGTCTGGCTTTGTACTTCAAAACCGGCCATGGATGCCAGCATGTTAAAGGCATCCGTATAGCCCTGACAGTTTGCCCGACCGTCCAGTAAAAGTCCGACCGCCGTGCAGTGCCTCGGAACGGGTTCGGGTTTTTCCGGATTATCATAGACGGCAAGATTACAGATGTAATCGTGAATCAGCCTTTCTTTTTTGATTGGGTCACTTTCGGGGTTTACCTCATTTTCGATAAATTCGACCGCCATATTATAGGTTTTGAATTCGTCATCGGTAAGATTGGAGGTAATCCCGCTTTTATAAGCATCGGCAATCATGACGCCGGGATAATATTCAAAATAAACATACCAGTAGCTTCTTCCGTCTTCTTCCACCGTTTCGCTGGTGGAAACATAGGGAAGGGAGTAACGGTACAGAAGCAAATCATTGTCAATCGTAAAATCGTCACAGGCATAGAAATAGAAGGTATGAATCCGGTTTTTTAAAATCTGTTCCACATAATAATCCAGTTCGTGTACGTTATGAATTTCCGGAGTAAGGTCCGTATCAAATTCCGGAAGCGGTTCGGGTGCCGTCCACGATTCTTCCAAAGAAGGGATGGAAGGGATTTCCGGTTCCGATACGGGTTCGGAGGTTGGAGGCACTTCACTTGAAGGCAGATTTAAATGAAAATACGGAAGGACCGGGTTGTTACCGGAAGTCGTGCAGGATGTGAAAAGCATAAGAAATAAAGCGAGTGATAAAATCGCAGCTCTTCTGAATAACCGTATGAAAAATGGATGACGATTGTATTTTCTCATTCTGTTGGTTGTTTCTTCAAAATCTGAAAAATCATTTTTCTTTTATCCTGCAGGCGTTAACATCCGTGACGTCCGACATGATAAGAGAGCCCGTAAAACGTCGTTATAAGCAAAGTACATTAACGTTTCATACTTATCATATAATAAAATTAAAAAAAATACTTTACAAACATATGTTCTGATATTATAATGATTTCAGCAGTAAAAATTTTCCCAAAGACGGCGCAGGATTTTCATGATTCTGCGCCGAATCTCTTTTTTCTCTTGCGCAAGAAATCCATGTATGATAAATTCTAAACGATAGCGTTTTTTCAAAAAGAAAGGAAAAGAACGATGGTTTTTTTTAACAAAACAAGAGCA
>OMRN01000393.1 GCA_900313265.1 uncultured Lachnospiraceae bacterium
ATGTAGTTTTTGAGTACTTCTTCCGATACATTCCCGGGTTCCCTGACCGAAATTCCGAGAATGTTTTTTCTCTCCTTTTTCGGAGATGCACCGAAATATTCCGTGGAAAGTGCCAGATCCGCCATGGAAACAATTTCCTTATCCGGAAGAATTGTACGAAGAATGGCGGCAGACTCCTCATCTCTCGGTGCGATGATATCCGCATCCTTCATCATATTTTGAAAATCTTCTTTTGTCTTTGTACCATACTCGTGAAACAGGCTGAATCCGACAAAGAATACTTTTCCGTTATTCGCCTTCACGGAGCGGATATACGATTTGCGTTTCTCAAAATCGCCTCCGTCGGGAAAAATATCCCCGCCCACACAGACATAGGCATCAAAGAAACGTTTATCCATAAACAGTTTCTTTTCCGGCAAAAGAAAAAGATTCGGAATTTCATCCGCCCACCGGATAATCCGGTCCGGATAATGCTCCAGAATCGTATAGAAACGGTGCATCGGAAAAAGGGCCGTTATTCCCTTAATAAAAATATCATCGCCGTAATTACAGTCAAAATATGCATCCAGATAAATGTTCATTTAGTTTTCCCGTTCTTTATTTCGTTTCCCTGTTCCATTTGTTTATTTCATGAATCAGTTTGCCAGATCTTCAAGCAGTTTTTTAATCTGTTCGTCCTTCTGTGCGATTATTTTATTCAGACGGTTTATTTCCGCATCTTTTTCGAGAATGACATCCTCAAGCCGCATGATTTCATCATCCTTGGCACTTGCCACACGTTCTTTTTCATGTTCCTTCTGACGGATGACGGAATTTAAATATTCGATTTCAATCTTTTTATCGTTTAAAACCTCTTCGAAAATTTTACGGTTCATTTCGAAGTTTTCGGCTTTCTTACGGTTCTCGCGGTCCTGAATTCTCTCCTCAAGGCTCTGTCTTAATTCTTCCTGTTTATCAAACTCCTGCTTTAATTTCTCATCAATATCGCCTAAGGATTTTTCCGTTTTCTTTTTCCGGCGTTCCTCGCGGTTTTGTTTCTCTTCTTCCGCTTTCTTCTTTTCTTCGAGTTCCTGCTTTTCGAGTTCTTTTCTGGCCAAGCGTCTTTGTTCCATCGTTTCGAGATAGAAGCGGTGAATATCCTTCGGCTCGCCCATCATTTTAATAACGCCTTCTTCAATCCAGATACTGCGGTCGCAGATTCGTTCAATCTGGTCCGTGGAATGCGATACGATTACAATTGTAGTTCCTTTATCCTTTATCTCAACCAGTTTTTCAAAACACTTCTTCTGAAAGCTGACATCGCCGACACCGAGGATTTCATCAATTAGCAGAATATCCGCTTCCACGTTGATGGCTACGGAAAATGCCAGTTTCATATACATACCGGATGAGTAGGTACGAATCGGATTGTTAATATAATCCTTCAGTTCCGAGAAACGGATAATATCATCGACTCTCTGATCGATTTCTTTTCTGGTCAGTCCGAAAACCGCGGCATTTAAATAAATGTTTTCAAACCCGCTAAGGTCCGGATGGAAGCCCGCGCCGAGTTCGAGAAGACTTGAAACACGCCCTTTGATTTCGATGTTTCCCTGATCCGGATAAATAATCTTGGTTAAGAGTTTTAATGTCGTACTCTTTCCGCAGCCGTTGCGTCCGATTAATCCGACCGCTTCGCCTTTTCTCACGTCAAAACTGATGCCGCGAAGCACCTGGTTGTCATCGTATTTCTTATTACGATTCAGATGAATCATTCTTTCCTTGAGGTTATGACTCCGGTCGTAGTAGTTACGAAACTTTTTATAGACGTCATGAACCTCGATTACATTTTCTTCTTTCACTTTGTTACCTGTTTTCCGCTGTCTTTATTGTTTATTCCTATCGTTTCGCTGTGTTTTTGTTTAATTGTGTTTCTGTTTGTTTTTGTTTTACTCTGATGTTTCTCTTTATGATCTTTTCAGGCTTTGCCTTATTATCTCTTTTTAATATCCTTCGATAAACGGCTTACACCGATAATTTCTCAATAATATCCAGATACTGCTTCACCATGTACTTCGTCTCAAACTGCTCTTTCTCACTGTCCGGAAGCACGGCCGCTTTCTTATACGCATCCAGACTGTCGATAACCTTCGAATAAGCGCCAACCAGTTCCGCCTTGTTCGCGGAATCCTTCTTTAAGGAGATTTTCTGAATCTGCTCGTTGCTCGTCGTCGTAATATCCTTATAGGCCGCATTCACAACTTCGCAGCTTTGCAGATATTCCACATCCTTGGCATTTCCGACGTTGGTCAAAACCATCGGCCTGTCACAGTAAATGGCTTCGAGTACGGCATTACTGCATCCTTCCTGCAATGTCGGGAGCGTAAAAATATCCACAATACGCCGTAAGAATTCACCCATGTAACGATGTTCGAAATACGGAACATGAATCATGGAATTCTTCGCCGGAGACAGATTATACTCTTTCATAAACTGCTCATGATAGGCATTCTCACAGTTTCCGACAAAGAGAAGTTTCACATTCGGATATTTTTTAACCAGTTCTTCCATCACGCCGATCATTCCGATCTGGTATTTGACCGGATAGAAGGAAGCAACGAAAGCCATTACTACATCATCCGGACCAATTCCGAGAGCCGCACGGCTTAACGTATCCGGAAGTTCCTTGTTTGCCAGTTCATCAAAATCAATACCGTTATAAATCACCTGAAGATTTTCCTTCTTTGCATCGGTTCTGGCAAGATAATAATTCTTTACAAGATTCGATACCGG
>OMRN01000097.1 GCA_900313265.1 uncultured Lachnospiraceae bacterium
CTTACTAAGTCATTTATCTGCAGCGTCTCACCGCTCACCGGCACCTCACCGGGACCAACAAAAGAACTGAAGGTCTGCTGATAGCTGCTTACCAGTTCAGAATACATCGTATCCTGCTGATTTTACTCAGGCATTGCCCGAAAGATTATTTAATACCATTTCTCCCGTAACCGTGATTACGGTCCCTTTCTCCATGGACGGAGCTTCATACATGATATCCGCAAGAGATTCCCTTATGACGGAATTGATTGCCCTGGCTCCGACGCCACACTCCAAACCCTTCTCCGCTATGGCCTCCAGTGCATCCTGTGTAAACCGGATTTCAATTCCGTCATCGAGAAGAAACTCTTTTTGAAACAGCCTGATTGCACTGTCTTCTGCCTCCGTCATGATTCTTATCATCATGTCTCGGTCTATCGGACTGAGCACGGCAAGATTGCAAAGCCTGCCTGCCAGTTCGGGCTTTATTCCGAACTTTATAAGATGCCTTATTTCAACATCTTCGGATGTTATCTTACCCGAAGACTTTATGGGAGTCATTCCGAACCCCCCGGACTCCCGGCGTTCATTTTCAAGTCTTTTACTGTCACGAAGGATTATCTCATCAAGACCTTCAAATGATCCAAGACAGACAAAAAGTATATTTTTCGTATCAATCACAATATCCTCGTCATGCTTGTCTGCATGGGATCTTTGCGCTGTATCTATGACGGTTCCTTCCATCATGCTGAGAAGCTGCCCCATGAGTTCGTCGGAATTGTTGTATCCCCTTTTCATATCATCGTTTCTGCAAATCTTGTCGAATTCATCAAGAAACATGATGCCACGCTCAGCCCTGTACAAGTCCCCCCTTGCTTCCTTGTAAAGCCTTATGAGTTCATCTTCTTTGTTTCTCCCCTTATAGGGAGTGGATACTATACCCGAAAAATCGACGGTTATGTTGGGAAGGCCGACTATCTCCTTAAGCCTTCTGATGATTTCTGTCTTGCCGCATCCCGAAGGACCTATCATAAGAACATTGAATTTAGGGATATCCGCTTCTTCATGAAGAATGCGATTATAGTGCTGAAAGACGGACAGACTGATGAGTTTTTTTGCATCATCCTGACCTATGATAAATCTGTCAAGGTATTCCTTAATCTTTTCAGGCGTGGAATAATCATGCAAAAATAGCTCACACTCACGCTTCATATTCTCCGCGTTCAATGCGTCCTGATCCGAAGAATTATCTGTGTTTGCTTCATCCTCCCGGTTCAAATGCTTGTCCTTACCCGGATTGCAATTAAAATCGAACGTTCCGTACAGTTCATTCCTTTCTTCCTCAGTATTAATTCGGTCTATATTCCACAGAATAAAGTTGCGAAGAAAACCATAATCCTCATTGTTCCAGAAGCAATCCGTAACAATACTCAAAGCATCCCGGATACGTTCACAATAATCATCCATTTCGGTTTTGGGATACTTCAAAAGAAGCTGCCGGGCTTCTTTAATGATTATTTCTTTATCTCTGTTATTTATATAATCAATCGTAAATTTCAAAGTAGTTTTGCCGTTTCCTGCAGGTTTAGAAATGCTCATGAGACGGATCATATAATACTTCGGATTATCAACATGTTTATTTACCCTCATTATGATAACGAACAGCATACACATACCCGACAAAGTTTCACGCATACCGGAATGTCTGTTATCATGGGGCACCGGATTTTCACTAAGATATTCACCTGCCAGTTCATCCAGCTCCTTAAATTTTCCAAGCACATCTTCTCTTAAGATGTCATCAAATATTGTTTTCAAATTATTCACCTATCCACTCGGCTTTTGCCTTACCGTCCTCTATGCTTACATTCACCATTTTTATCCGCTGACGACCGGGAGCTTCGTACAAAATATCAGCCATAAGCTTTCTGAGTACTATCGAAAGCCCTCTCGCTCCCACTTCATATCCCATAGCCATATCCACGATTTTTTCAAGAGTTCCGGTATCCATCGTAAGATTGCCTCCGCAGTAGAGTTTAATCTCCCTGGCATATCTTTCAAGAATGCTGTTTTTGGGCTCCGTCAGTATCCTTTTCATTTCTTCACGGGAAAGCTGGTTTACCACTGCAATATGTCCTATTCTTCCCGTAAGTTCCTTTTTCATACCAAATCGCATAAGAACGTCCTGGTTGATATTGGCTGAGGTATAGGACGTATCTATATCTTTGAGAAGTCTTGCTCCGAACCCTATATTGCCGGTGTCAGACTGACGTGAACTTTCTGATTCTTTTATGTATTCCCCGATACCCTGAAATGCACCGGCCATAATAAAAAGGACACGGGATGTGTCAAATTCGATTTCTCCCCGTCCCGGAATATTTATCATAAGTTTGGCACCTTCAATCATCGTCAGGAGCTGACCCTGCACTTCTCCGTGAGTATCAAGTCCGGTGCTTGAAATCGAAGGGACAAGAAGTTTGTCAAATTCGTCCATGAAAACAACACCCGTCTCCGCCTTTTCCAGATTATAGCCCGCATTATGGTATAGCTCCCGAAGAATATCTTCCCTCTTTTTTCCGCCGGCATACTGGGAACCGCCCATCGATGATACATCGGTGAAAACACAGGGAATATCCAGAATTTCAACAAGATGTCTTGCCAGTTCTGTTTTTCCGCATCCCGACGGACCGACCAAAAGGACGCAGTCAGGAGTAAATCTCTCGTTTAGATATTTAATCCTTTTCATATGTCCGTAAATCGTAGTTGACAGAATTCGTTTTGCCCTATCCTGGCCTATGACAAACTGATTAAGATATGAATAAAGACGCGAAGGTTCAAAATCATCGGGGTGATAGAGTTTTTCAAGAAGCTTCAGAACAAGTCCGTTAGACATCTTAAGATCGGACATCATGCCGCCTGTTTGTTCCAGCACCTTGATGTTCAGGGAGTTATAAAAAGATGTCAGGTCTTCCTGCATCCATTTAAGTGCCGGTTCAGCTAACGGCTCATAAAATACCGGATCGTTCTCAATATCCTCCTTCACCTTAAGGACAAGATCATAAAACCTGCGATTGGAAGGATCGATACGAGGGTCTTCCTTAACCTCGATAACCTGGTCGGCCAGGTATTGAATCGAATCCAGTGCTCCGGCAAAAGCACTTTCACCGAATCTTTCCTTGTAGCACAGAAAGACATAATCTTCTTCACTGATGGCACGTATTGTATTCCCGGTACCGCATGAAGATGCACCGGAATCACCCTTTCGACAATCCTCCTGTCTGAATATTTCAAAAAGATAATACCTAACATCCGACATTCAAATGCATCCTCCAAATTCATCCGGTGCTTTTATTTCCCGATTCAGACTTCACTATTTTCCGATGGAATAAATGCTGAATCCGGTATATGTATTTTCCCGTTCTTATCATAATCAAAATATACCTCAGCCGTTCCGATTATGTCAAATTTACCTCCGAGGTCGACGGAGTAAACTTATTGTCAGTTGGAAATTCATCTGTCGAAATGACGAGGAAGTATGATCGGAGGAAGATAAAGAAGCTGGACGAAAACACTGTAAATCAGGTGTTCGGCTTTGAACTTCCCGCAGC
>OMRN01000395.1 GCA_900313265.1 uncultured Lachnospiraceae bacterium
ACGGTATCCGCTAATTTGTTTACACCGGTTTCCAGTGCCGCTCTGGCATCTGCACCGTATTTAATCTCTTTTGCCATGATTTATTTCCCTCCATTTACTTTTTCTTCAATATTGGTGCCTGTCACCGTTAACAGATAAGTGCCTGTCACCATTTTCAATATTAAGCAAGAATTGCGAGAATATCGGACTGCTTTACGATAATGAACTGCTCGTCGCCGATTTTTACTTCTGTTCCGGTATATTTGGAATAAATAACCTGATCGCCGGCTTTAACTTCCATCTTCACTTCTTTTCCGTCGGGAAGTGTTCCGGGTCCTACGGCGATTACTTCCGCCTGCTGGGGTTTTTCCTTGCTCTGTCCCGGTAAAACAATTCCGGAAGCAGTTGTCTCTTCTGCCTCAAGCTGCTTTAAAACAACTTTGTCGCCAAGTGGTACTAATTTGCTCATGTTTACGCCTCCTTATATGAATCTCTTTTATTTTTAACCTGTTTATCTGTCTTGTTAGCACTCTTTTAATTTGAGTGCTAACCACAATGCTAATAATAGTTTCTCAAGCCACCTTTCGCAAACGGGTATTTTTACATATAATTCTCTATAAGTTCAAAAATCTCTCATTATCTCTTTTTTTCTCCGTTTTTCTTTTGGCAACCCTTTCTTAATTTTTCCTGTTTTTTATGTGACGGATTACGAATTCGTCAAAAATGAACAACCTCTCTATAATCGTATTTCGTACTATCCTGTTTTTATTTCGCACTTTCCTATTTCGTATAATCATGTTATACTATATATTGATTTTTTGTGGGTCATTTTTCAATTATTATTACACAAATTGATGACAGGTGTCTGTGAAAATTTTTGCATTTTAATTTGTGTATAACAGGGAGAACGGAAAATGTTGAAGTTTTTCAACGGAATTTTCACTTATATTCATAATCTGTCCACCGGTGAAGAGGTACTGTCCGACCGGCGGAAATTCACATATATTTTCTGGAGTTTTGCCTTAATTCATGTCGCTTCCGCGGTATTTTTCGTGCTCCTCGGAAACACGAAATTTGTCGTAATAAACGTGCTGGCTATTTTTCTTTACTTCGGTCTTCTTTCCCTTGCAAAGAAGAAGCATTACCTTATGGTCAGCCTGATTGCGGAAATCGAGGTTTTAGTCGCGATAGCGCTTATATCGTTTTCCTACGGATCCATGCTCGGCTATTCGCTCTACTGCTTTGCCATGATTCCGACCATTTTCTATATTACATCGACCGTAAAGGAAATGAAACATCCCACGGTTTACTGCTTTGTATTTTCGTTCATTTCCATGCTGACATTTTTTACGATTATCGTGTCCGAGCCGTTCTTCACGATTCCTCAGATTCTTACGGACCGGCCGGTTTTAACGCTGGTTATCCGCCTGTTTAATGCGGCGGTTTCCTTTATTTTTACGATTATATTCTCACTGCTCTTCTCGTGGGAAATGAAATCCAACAATTCCCAACTGCTTCGAAGAAACCAGCAGCTTGTGGAAGTGGCAAGAAAGGATCCTCTAACCAAGCTTGCCAACCGCAGAAGCATGATGGAACGCTTAAATCTGTCCATGCACCATTTGCAGTTAGATAATCATCCTTTCAGCGTCATTTTATGCGATATCGATCATTTTAAGAAAGTAAACGATAAATACGGCCATGACTGCGGCGATAAGGTTTTGGTCACCGTGGCAAACCTGATTACCTCTCAGCTTCGCGATACGGACTTTGTATGCCGCTGGGGCGGTGAGGAGATTTTAATCGTCATCGACGGCCGGCTGCAGACAGCTGCTGCCATCGCGGAACGTATGCGCGGCAATATCGAAGCCGAGGAAATCATGCATGAAGGAGAAAGGGTTGCCGTCACCATGACCTTCGGTGTCGCTCAGGCAGAGAAAAATTACCGCATCGAGGATTTAATCCAGCTTGCGGATACCAGACTTTATTACGGCAAGGAGCACGGCCGGAACCAGGTTGTGTCAACCGATAAGAAAGACTGACGGAAAGTATAAGCAGCTCGGCCGGAACCGGGCTGTTTTGTCGGAAAGGAAAGAAAAAGTAAAATGATTGCAGCAAACAATGTATCTTTAAGATTCGGAAAGAAAGCACTGTTCGAAGAGGTAAACATCAAATTCACGGAAGGAAACTGCTACGGATTAATCGGTGCAAACGGCGCCGGCAAATCCACCTTCTTAAAAATTCTCTCCGGAGAACTCGAGACCACGACCGGTGATATCACCATTACTCCCGGCCAGCGTCTGTCCGTACTCGAACAGGACCATTTTAAATATGACGATTATACCGTAATGGATACGGTAATCCTCGGAAACCCCAGATTATATGAGGTTATGAAGGAAAAAGAAGCCATCTACGCCAAGGAAGATTTCTCCGACGAAGACGGAATCCGCGCAAGCGAACTCGAAGGCGAATTTGCCGAGATGGACGGCTGGGAAGCGGAAAGCAATGCGGCAATGCTTCTTAACGGTCTCGGAATATCGACCGACTTCCATTACAGCCTTATGTCCGATCTCGA
>OMRN01000024.1 GCA_900313265.1 uncultured Lachnospiraceae bacterium
AAAAGGGGTGTAAGAGTGGATATTATTGAAGCAATCAACGAAAGACATTCTGTAAGACAGTATAAGGATATTCCTATCGGGGAAGATATAAAAAACGAACTGAATACTTTGGTAGAAGTATGCTATTGTGAAAGCGGGTTAAATATTCAGCTGATTTTGGACGATCCGAAGTGCTTTGATGTTTTTATGGCGCATTATGGCATGAAATTTCGTAATGCGGTTAATTACCTGGCTCTTGTAGGTAAGAAAGATTTGCCCCATCTTGAGGAAAAGGCCGGATATTATGGAGAAAAACTTGTTCTTGCCGCACAACAGATGGGATTAAATACATGCTGGGTAGCCGGGACTTTCGGAAAAAAGAAATGCCGTGTACAAATTGCGGAGGATGAAAAACTGGTATGCGTTATCGCAATCGGATATGGCGAAAATCAGGGAAAACCGCATAAATCTAAACCGACAGGGAAACTGTGCCGGGAAGATTTATCCAAGATGCCGGAATGGTTTAGAGTCGGAGTGGACGCAGCGTTGAAAGCACCGACGGCAATTAACCAGCAAAAGTTTTATATCAGTATGGAGAATGATGAAGCAGTGATTGTTGCAAAGCCGGCGGCAATGGCAAAAATCGATTTGGGTATTGTAAAGTACAATTTTGAAGCAGCTTCCGGACACAAGGTTGCCGAACGATAGATGATAACCCTGCCATACCTGAAGCTTAGTGCCGGTTTTTGAGAAATATCTTAGTGACAGATTTGGAATTTAAACCTGTATTAAAAGGCAACCGAAAATAACGCATATCGAGAGGTGTGTGTTATTTTCAGTTGGTAGACTTTATGCAACCAAGCGTTACAATAATCATATAAATCAAACTGACGGAGGCGCTTATGAGTATTGTTGAAGTAAAGAAGCTTGTAAAAAAGTATCCTGCATTTGAACTTGGTGAGGTGAGCTTTGACATAGAGGAAGGGAAGATTACCGGTTTTATTGGCAGAAACGGGGCCGGAAAAACCACAACAATAAAATCCATGCTGAATCTTATACATCCTGAAAGCGGAGACATCGAGTATTTTGGCAAATCGCTTAAGCTATACGAAGGAGAAATCAAACAGCAGATCGGTTATTCAACGGGTACCGTAAACTGGTATCCCAGGAAAAAGATAAAAGACATAGTCAGTATAGTGAAAAGATTCTATTCAACCTGGGACGAAGATGCTTACCGGAAGTATTTAAAGCTTTTTGAACTTGATGAGAGCAAAGCTCCGAGAGAACTGTCTGAGGGAATGAAAGTGAAGTTCAACCTTCTTATAGCGCTTTCCCATAAGGCCGGAGTTCTTATCCTGGATGAACCGACAAGCGGTCTGGATCCTTTTTCCAGAAATGAACTTCTTGACGTTTTCGGGGAAATAAAAAAAGAGGGTGTTGCAATTTTCTTTTCCACCCATGTGATTTCCGATATCGAGAAGTGCGCGGATAACATCGTCTATATTTCGAAGGGAAAGATTGTCTGTGATATTCCCAAGGCGGACTTTATTGCCAGGTATTCTAAGGAAGGTGAGAGCCTTGAGGATACAATGCTGAGAATGGAAAGGGGTGATTTTGAATGCGCAATATCATGTTAAAAGAAATTAAGTTAAGTGCATCACCACTGGCTTTCATATTCATATCTTTCGGACTCATGTTTTTCATTCCGGGATACCCCATTTTATGCGGGGCGTTCTTTGTAACTTTGGGGTTGTTCCAAAGCTTTCAGACGGCCAGAGAGGCTAATGACATAGTGTTCTCGGTGCTTCTTCCTATAGCAAAAAAAGATGTGGTAAAGGGAAAATATCTTTTTGTGAGTTTTATTGAAGGCTGTGCCCTGGTGCTTATGTTCATGGCAATAATAATCAGGATGACCGTTCTTAAGGATTCACATGTATACAGGTCAAATGCTTTGATGAATGCAAATCTGTTTGCGCTGGGAGTTGCATTTTTAATTTTCGGACTGTTCAATGCTGTTTTTGTCGGAGGATTTATGAAAACAGCGTTCAAACAGGGAAAACCGTTTATTATCCATATCGTCATAACCTTTGTGATTATAGGAATTGCTGAAGCTTTGCATCATATTCCGGGACTTGGCGCACTTAACGCTTTCGGAACGGAACATATCGGACTTCAGATCATTCTGCTGCTTGCCGGAATCGCGTCATTTGTAATAATTACTCTCTTGGCGTATCATAAGGCTTGCAGGGATTTTGAACGTGTAGACATTTAAGAGGAGAGAATTATGCTACAGATGCTTTTTTACTGTCTCAAAAAGATGTAATAACGCAGGGAAAATTGAAATTTAAACCGATTTATTTGTTTCCGTTTATTCTAGAAGATTTGAAATAGGAAAATCAGCTTTGAGACATTGGAGGGATTATCATAATGAGAAAGCAAATTGTCGGAATAACTGTTTGCATACTGTCGTTGTTTTTACTTTCCGGGTG
>OMRN01000333.1 GCA_900313265.1 uncultured Lachnospiraceae bacterium
CTAAAATTATGCGTTAACTTTCTTCTTCTGTACTAATACAAATCCGATTGCTGATGCAAGACCAATTGCGAATACTCCAAGAACACCCGCAGTTACCGCATAGTCAACACCGGTCTGACGAACAATATTTCCGTTGATATCAACAACCTGTGCTCCGGCTCCGTTGTCCTGTGAAGGAACATCCCATCCGGGATTCTTGAAGGTAACTTCAGCTTTAGCTTCTTTGGTAGTCATATCAACAGTTACATACATATAATACTTGTTAGCAACCGCATTAACCATATTTACGATATCCGGCGCAATCGCTTTCATATCTTTCGGCGTATGAGCATTCTTAGCAGTAATGAAAGCATCTACATCGTCAACACACTTTGAAAGATCAGCGCATGCATTCGAATCAAGATTGACACGAATAAGAGCTTCCTCTGCTTTCGCAGTATACTGTGCAATACGGTTAGCCTGGAAAGCATCCGAATGCTTATTCAGCACATCCTTAAAATGGTTAAACAATGTTGTTTCGTCACCGGACATACCGTCTGCAGCAAATGCAGTCATGGACATGCACATTACCATAACAACCATCAGTACAATAGCAAAAATTCTTTTCTTCATTTCCTCTATATCTCCTTCCGTGGAAAAACAATTCCCCAAAATTAATATGGTAAAACCAACTCACAAACCAATTATATGTTTTCACTCTTTTCATGTCAAGCGCAAATTTATAATTTCTTTATCATTTTATCACGTTAAAGTAACATCAATTTCTTCACAAATGCAGTATTTGTGCGGTTTTCATGGGTAATAACACCACTTTTCCGGCTATGACTTTAATAAAAATGTTTCATTCCGAAACACAACATTTTGTGTTTATGTTAACTCATGCCACTAAATCAAGTGCTTATGTTAACTAACGATACAAAATCAATTGTCTACTTAATTACACCCTTCTCAAGATATTCCGCCAGGTTTCTCTCGATATGCTCCTCCGCACGTTCTACGGCCACCTGCTTCATATCATGATCCATCATGAGCTTTACGAGTTCCTCAAAGCTTGTTTTGGTAGGATTCCAGCCAAGTTCCCTCTTTGCCTTCGAAGGATCTCCGAGAAGATTCACAACATCCGTCGGGCGGTAGAAATCAGGTGACACTTCCACAAGCACACGTCCCGTGGCCGAATCGATGCCCTTCTCTTCCGGCCCTTCGCCCTCCCATGCAAGATTGATTCCCGCAAATTTAAACGCAAGTGTCGCGAATTCACGTACCGAATGCTGCTCTCCGGTTGCAATAACATAATCGTCCGGCTTGTCATTCTGAAGAATCAGCCACATGCACTCCACATAATCCTTTGCATAGCCCCAGTCACGCAGGCTGCTTAAATTTCCGAGATACAGTTTGTCCTGTTTGCCCTGCGCAATACGTGAAGCCGCAAGGGTAATTTTTCTCGTTACAAAAGTCTCTCCGCGTCGTTCGCTCTCGTGATTAAAAAGTATTCCCGAACAGCAGAACATATCATATGCCTCACGGTACTCTTTGACAATCCAGTATCCGTACTGCTTGGCTACGGCATACGGAGAATACGGATGGAAAGGTGTCGTCTCCGACTGCGGTACCTCTTCCACCCTTCCGAACAGTTCGGAAGTGGAAGCCTGATAAATCCGGCAGGTTTTCTCAAGACCGCATACGCGGACCGCCTCGAGTACACGAAGCACACCGACCGCATCCACGTCCGCCGTGAATTCCGGTACGTCAAATGACACCTGTACGTGGCTTTGCGCCGCCAGGTTGTAAATTTCATCCGGTTTTACCAGGGCTATGATTTTTACGAGCCCCAGCGAATCCGACATATCCCCGTAATGAAGATGGAAATTCTCGTTTCCCTCAAGATGTGCGATTCGTTCACGGAAATCCACCGAACTTCTTCTTATAATACCGTGTACCTCATATCCCTTTTCGAGCAGAAACTCCGACAGATACGATCCGTCCTGTCCCGTCACACCCGTAATCAGTGCTCTTTTCATAATTCTCCTCTCTGCATTTTGTCCTGATCAGGTCCTTCACACCCACATAAACATGCCTGTGTGAATCCTGCTGTACCTGTCACCATGCGTAATCCAATGGGAACTTATCGCCAAACATAAAAACATCGGGCCGCCATAATCCGGCCCGAAGAATATTTTATCATATTCCGTAAAATCACCGCAAGATTATATTATAGGAACTGTTTCGCCCTTTCCGCCTCAAGCCTCGGTTGTTTCCATCTCAAGCCCCGGTAACATTCTTTTGAGCAGCCGCCCAGTATTTCGTGTATGCCTGTTCTCCCAGTTTCTGTTTTGCTTCTGTCAGCAGAAAAACAAACCACTCCGGATCATCGCCGATTCTTCTTAAAATCATATCATGCGCTTTATCCTGCACCTGATGGCTTTCATAACGGGCAACAGTGTCCGCTCTCCATCCTAGCAGAAGGCTTAAATCTCTTTGACCGATACCGTACTTCCGGCGAATCGCAACAATCTCATCCGAAGTCAGCAAACCAACCATCTTTCGGTAGGCATTTTTCATTGCGATGTCGTTATCATTCATCTGAACTTCATCCATATAGTATTCATCTTCTCTATCGCAATAACTGCATATCGAATCAAAGGAAACCTTCCTGTTCTTAAACTTAACCTGTTCCTCTTTTACAATCGTCTTAACTTCATGTTCTTCCATGCAGCATGTGCATAACCGTTTTTCGCTTTTTAAAATTTTCATTTCCACTTGATTACCTCTCTTCAATCCTTTTTCTTTAAAATCATTTATATAACATAGTTCATATTTATGAATTTTTATCTTTATAATAATGCTCCGAATCATATTTTCCGGAGCTTCTGACTCTTATTTTATCAATCCATGATATCTCATCATAGCCTATACTCCAACGATATCTGCCATACAGAGTTTTCCATATCGTCGACCTGCATAACTTTTATCCTCCAGGCTTGCAATATCCAGCGCTTTATGCTTTGCTTTCATCTCTCATCACCCGGCTTCCCACTTTCATTTAATGCTTCCAAATAACCCATAAGCCTCTGACGAAGTTTCGGATCCATCTGTGAATACGCTTCAATAATCTGTCCGACTTCCGAGTCCCTGTTGATTACAAACCAGTCAATCCGGTTTCGATAGCCTTCCTCTGTATCCGTT
The DNA here is from genome assembly GCA_900313265.1 of uncultured Lachnospiraceae bacterium. GTDB lineage: Bacteria > Bacillota > Clostridia > Lachnospirales > Lachnospiraceae > UBA3766. The sequence continues at coordinate 3,184 of OMRN01000333.1, forward strand.
CCGGACAACAGCCATTCCGGCGTTACTCCGAGAACGCTGCAAATAATCATTATTTTATCGGAAGAGGGATTCGTATGACGTTTCTTCCATTCGCTGATTGTGCTTTGAAGAATTCCCGTTTTTTCGGAAAACTCCTTCTGGCTCATCTGAATTTCATTCATTTTTTCAAAAATTCTGTCACTGATATTCATCTTTCTTCCCCTTCTCATACAACGCAATGCAATTTGACTGATTTGATTGTCC
>OMRN01000405.1 GCA_900313265.1 uncultured Lachnospiraceae bacterium
CCAGAAAATTATACCATATTTCAAGCTTAATTAGTATTCTTCCGCATCACATCAACGTAAAAATATACCATTTTCCGGGATATATGGTATGATATATTCATGTTACTCGAAAAATTATTGGAAAACAGCAAAGATTACCCTCATTTTGCTTCCCTTACACGCGATGAATATGAGGTCATGATTCATTCGGACAATGCACTTTTGGTACATTGTCTATTAAGTGATATTTATCTGGCAGAGGGACTAACTTATGACGAAAATCTGATAAAAACAATCCGCAATATTCATCCGACGCTTCTCGAAACCTGTTCGGAATGGATTTTCAAGGAACTGAGCAATGAATACCACGAGCACTACTCATGTATTCAGTTTCGTCTGAAAAATGCCGTTTTTACTAATTCCGTACCGGACAATTCCGAAATATCGCAACTGATAATTAAACCTCTGAACAAACAGGATCTTAACTATGTATTTGACTCTTATCCGGAGCAGAGTCGGGAATATATGAATCGTCTGCAAAAAGAAAACCGCCTTCTTGGCGGCTATATAAACAACAAACCTGTCGGGTATGTCTGCTATCACATCGACGGAACGCTGGGTGCTCTTTATGTTTCTCCCGAATGGCGACGAAAAGGGTTCGGTGAGGCCTTTATTCAATATGCAAAGGACTACTGGAAAGATGACTGCCTTTATACTCAGGTTCTCGAAAACAATACGGCTTCCGTTACCTTGCATAAACAAATCCGGGCCGAGCAGGCGGAAATTCCGGTATACTGGCTCTACGACTCAGCCTTTCATTTCTGAATTTTATCAATACGACCGGGTTTCCGGAAGAAAAACGCCGTATCCGGCCACGTATCCCGCCCGGAAATATACTTCGGGCGAACACATTTTACTGATGATGGCATCTTTGTTCTCCTTAAACCAGCGATATCCCTCTTCGTACTGTTCATAGTTTCTGTCTGTTTTTTCGGCCCTGTCCACAAGCGCTTTCAGTTCGGGAAGAAGATATGAAAAATAGTTATCATACACCTGTTGCTGATAGCGTGCATTACGATTCGCGGTTGAAATGATTTCATCCGCAATATAAACCTTATCTGCACCGGCGCGTTTAAGATAGGTATAAATCTTCTTTCCGGTATGACGATTTCCAGCTCCGTCATCGATTTCGAGAAGTTTCTTTAATTTTTTCACCATCTCCATCTCGTCCGGGTACATATCCACATAATCGTCGTCCAGTTCGCGAATATAGATAATTCCGCCCTTCGGATTAAGTAATCTTGCTAATTTACGCAACAATTCTTCCGGCTTCTCCAGGTCCTTTAAAATCAGCGTCAGATCGATAATGTCAAAATATTCGACACCCTTTGTTTCCATCATTTTACGAATTTCATCAACATAATCCTCGGTTTCGAATTCATCGGCAATAAAATGTCCGTTTCCGAAGATTTCATCCGCATCTTTTACCAGATCCCGGTAGGTCACACCGTATATATCATGAATGCTTTTCTCTGCATCCCGAATCGAAAAATCGGCATCTTTGTTATTATTCTCTTTGCTCTTGTTCTTCTTACCCTTTTTATCCTTGTCCTTTTTATCTTTTTTGCCTTTTTTATTTTTGTCTTTTTTCTTTTTCCCCTTTTTTCCCGTTTCATCTTCGTTCACAAAGAATAAAACATCCTCATTCTGAGTCCGGGGAATAATTCCGGCAAAATCGGTCTTTTGATCCATTGAGTATTTCTTTGCATATGTCGGTATATCATATGCCTTATATACCAAAAGATTCAGTTCGTTCCGATTGTCAAAAACGCCCTTTTCTCCCATTGCTCGTTTTAATATTCTTTGATCGAATTCATGACAGACCTCATAATCCGCCTTAATCCATCGCATATCTTCATCGCTCATTCCGACGTTGTTATACCATGTATTATTCTCGATTTTTTTAATAGTTGAAAAATGATTTCCCCTCTCATCTTTCATTTTCTTAATGATGATCGACATAATACGGGCTTCTTCGACATCTTTATTTCCGTATTCATATGGTTCGATATTGAAAGTTTTAAAATACCGGATGCTTTCGGATGCATTCTCCCAGTCTACATCATTCAAATTATAATCACTGTTTCGAATGGCAATAATCGTCTTCTTCTTTTCAAGTGCATAAGCGATTTCCTTGTGACAGTAATCTTCCTTGTTTCTTTTGACCAGATATCCGGGCGTGACAATCATGAGAAAATTCGGCGCACGATCAATATTCAGTTTGATTTTTTCCCAAAAATCTTCATTTTCGATGCTGTTTGCATCCAGGAAGCAACGAATACCCTTTTTATCCAAATGCTGGAAAATATTATGGGCAAGCTCAGTCCCCGTATCTCGTCTGTAACTGATAAAAATATCCATAATCTAACCTTCTGTAAAAAGAAAATCCGTTTTACTTTGATTTTTCCTTATTATCTTCTTCAAGATAAAACGGTTTCTGGTTTTGGGAATTCGAATTCCCGGAGTCTTCATCCTCATAAAAAGGAGTCTGTTTCCGGTTTGGCGATAAACCGCCCGAATCGCTTTTGGATTCGGCATCCGGCTTTTTCTTGAATTTTAATGAGCGTGCTTCCTTTTTAGTCTTCCTCTCCTCGTTTTCAATCTTCACCCTGCTATTCCAATTGTCAAATACAGAGTTTGATTCCCTGCGCTCCGTTTTATTATATTTCGCATTATGGACATCGCACCAAAATTGTTTGCGATAAATAAACATAATTAAGAATGTATAAAGAAATACGGGAATAATAAAAAAAGTATTAAACAATAAAACCCATCGGACTTTTGACAGTTCGACAAAGTATTCCGTTATTTTATAATAACCGAACACCGAATACAGGATGGAAAGAACAAGGGAAATCAAAGACGGAATCCAGTTTAATGTTCCCCGAAGAGCGCAGTTCATAATAAACAGAGAAGCCCCATATGCGAGAACCAGCAAATACAGCATACTATGTTCAAAAATCATCCCGCAAAATAACACAGCAAAAACAATTGCATTAAGAATCATCGCAACTTTATAATGTATACGATAAGCCGGCTTCATATTTCCCGTTTACCATTTTCCTTCCTTTGGTTCAATCTTCTTTTGTCCAATCATCAGTTTTGTATCGGGTCGATTTCGATAGCATCTTTGTATGCAAGGATTGCATTCTCGTAATCCATATCCGTGAGATATTTATCTCCAAGGTTCAAATGTTTCTTAAGGCCTGCTTTCGGCACGGCAAAGACGGTTATTAATACAACCGAGGCAATCAATGTTAAAAAAAAGCAGAACACCCCCGATAACCACGGGGATGATCCAGCTTTTCTTTTTCTTTACAGTTACGTCTGTCATCTGACTGTTTTGCGAATGATCCATATATCCTGCCTGTTCTGTCAAAAGATTTTTTCTTTCAGAATCTGTCTGTTTCAGTCACGTGCAATACGGAGTCTTCCGATTAACCGGTAATCATTCCTTCGAGCACGCTCTTTGCTTCTTCAATCGCATCGGAAATGCCCGCCGGATTCTTACCGCCGGCCTGAGCCATGTTCGGACGTCCGCCGCCGCCACCGCCGACTTTTCCGGCAATTGCCTTAATTAAGTTGCCGGCATGAGCACCCTTCTTCTGCGCCTCATCGGTTGCCATGGCAACCATGTTGACTTTGCCGTCTTTGTCGGATAAGAGCACGATGACACCTTCCCCGATTTTAGTCTTAATCTGGTCACCGAGATCACGAAGTCCGTTCATATCGACATTCGGAACGGAAATCGCCGCAAGTTTGACGCCGTTTACTTCTTTCACGGAATCCATGATATCACCGGCCGCATCCTTGGCAACCTGACTCTTGATGGAATCCAGTTCGGAATGCAGTGCCTTGATTTCATCCTTCATATGTTCGATTTTGCCGGACAAATCCGCAGGCTGTGCTTTAATGACCGCACAGGAATTTAAGAACATTTCTTCCAGATTCTTATAATACGCCATGACATTCGCACCGGTAACAGCCTCAATACGTCTGACGCCGGCCGCCGTGCCGCTTTCGGATAAAATCTTAAAGAACGCGATTTCTCCGGTATGTGCTACATGGGTACCGCCGCAGAATTCTTTGGAATCGCCCATCATAACCACGCGGACTTTCTCGCCGTATTTTTCTCCGAATAAAGCCATGGCTCCGAGTTCTTTGGCTTCCTCGATATTGCATACTTTTGTAATAACCGGATAATCCGCTTCAATCCACTCATTTACCAGTTTCTCGACTTTATCGAGTTCTTCCTTCGTCATGGCCTTGCCGTAGGAGAAATCGAATCTGGTACGGTCCGGATCCTGATAGGAACCCTGCTGATGTACATTGTCACCGAGCACGTTCTGCAGCGCCTTCTGTAAAAGATGGGTTGCGGAGTGGTTCTTGCAGGTATACGCTCTGTTCTTCGTATCAACGGCAAGTTCTGCTTTGCTTCCGTTAGCAATGAAACCTTCCACGCATGTTCCGACGTGTCCGACACGGTCACCGGGAAGTTTTACGGTATCCGTAACTTCAAAAATTCCGTCCGCGGTTTTAATGACTCCGATATCACCTTTCTGACCGCCCATGGTGGCATAAAACGGAGTCTTTGTAACAACAATCGTTGCTTCTTCGCCCTTGACGATTTTATCTGTAAGAGCCTCTCCGCTTCCGATTGCGGCAATATTGTCTTCACTACTCAATGTATCATATCCGACAAATTCGGTCTTAATATCATCACTCAGTTCACGGAAGATTCCGGCAGACAGTTTCAGTTCTTTCGGATCTTTCGCATTACTCTTGGCTCTTAATCTCTGTTCTTCCATCGAAACCTTAAAGCCTTCGCCGTCAACGGAAAATCCTTCTTCTACGGCAAGTTCTTCGGTCAGTTCAAGAGGGAAACCGAAGGTATCATAAAGGAAAAATGCATCTTTTCCGGCGATTTCCTTCTTTCCTTCCGCCTTGGCATTTTCAAGAATTTTCTTATATTCCTTCATTCCGTTTTCGATGGTGCTTTCGAATCTTTCGATTTCTTTCTTCAGTTCATCGATGACGAAATTTCTGTTTTCGGTAAGAAGCGGGAAACTTTCCTTGTAAATTTCATCAATAAATACGCCGGCAATATCAAGAATCTGAGAGGATTTCAGTCCGAGAACCCTCGAATGGCGAACCGCACGGCGGATGAGACGGCGAAGAACATATCCTGCCCCGGCATTCGACGGAACCAGTTTGGCCGCATCACCGATTAACATCACGCTTGTTCTCGTATGATCTGCGAGAATTCTCATCGATCTGGTAAGTTTTTCCTCCTCTTCGTATTTATATCCGGAAGCCTTCTCGATAAAAGCAATTACAGGTGCAAAAACATCGGTCCGGTAAACATCCTTCGTTCCGTTTAAGAAAGCCAGGTTTCTTTCAAGTCCCCATCCGGTATCGACATTTTTCTGCTTTAACGGAATTAATGTACCGTCTTTCTGCTTTTCATACTGCATGAATACGTCGTTTCCGAGTTCGGTATATTTCCCGCAGGAGCATCCCGGTCCGCAGTTCGGCCCGCAGTCCGGCACATCTGCAATATAGAACATCTCCGAGTCCGGTCCGCAGGGTCCGTACTCCAGTCCCCACCAGTTATCCTCTGCCGGAAGATAATAGATATTCTCTTTTTTGAATCCGGAAGCCACTCTGAATCCGGCACCTTCCTCGTCACGCGGCGCATTCTCATCGCCCGCAAAAACGGTAGCCGCAAGATGATCGGCATCGAAACCGAACACTTCCGTTAATAGTTCATAACTCCATTTGCATCTTTCTTCCTTGAAATAATCGCCGAGACTCCAGCTTCCCATCATCTCAAAAAAAGTAACATGGCTCTTGTCGCCGACCGACTCGATATCGTTTGTACGTACACATCCCTGCACGTTGCAAAGCCTTGTTCCGAGCGGATGCTTCTCTCCTAACAGATACGGCATCAGCGGCTGCATGCCGGCCACATTAAAAAGAACACCGGTAGAACCGTCGGAAACAAGCGATACCGCTCCGACATCCACGTGCCCTCTCTTTATATAAAACTCTTTCCATGTTTTTCTGAGTTCATCTGATGTAAACTGTCTCATAAATTTAAAATCTCCTTACTTTATCTTAATGCTTAGCAGATATTGTTCTACAAAAAGGTGCATCCGGCATAACACAGACGCACCTTTCATTTTAGTATATTCACGACAGTTTCGCAAGTATCCGTAATCTGCCGTATACCTGTTTTCGATTTGAAGCCTGATTTCCTTTACTCCTTATACTGTACCACACAGTTCCGGCCTTCGACTTTGGCATCGTAAAGACAGTTGTCAACCTTATTGATGATATCCTCGTATTTGGCATTTCCGTCGGTTGTAATGACACCGACGCTGATGGTCAGTTTTCCGTTCGTTGCATTATACTTATATTGTTCCGCTGTTTTTCGAAGTTTCTCGCCGTACTCGAGAATGCCTTTTTCATCGACACCGGGAAGAGCCGCAAAGAATTCCTCACCGCCCCATCGGCCGACAATGGCGCCGGGAATCTCATCGATAAACTCCTGTAAGAGTTTGGCAAATTCCTTTAAAACCTCGTCTCCAACCAGATGTCCGAAGGTATCGTTGACATTCTTAAAATAATCAATATCTGTCATAATCATGCTGACGGGCTTTTCTTCGGCCCTCGCTTTCTTCATAATGTCCCGAAGAATTTCTTCAAAATGTCTGCGGTTATTAAGCCCGGTCAGTGCATCGTAATTAGACAGAACAACCAGTTTATCGTTTAACAACGCCAGATCGCGGTATGCCACCTGAAGTTCGGTCGTTGTAGCGGCAACAAGCTGCGTCAGGCGTTTAATTAATGACGCCTGTCCCTCTAAAACCGAATCGTCAATCGTCAGCTTCGGAAGATCTTCTTTCGGCGGTTCGCCCTCTCTCATGGCAATGGATAAAAGCGTAATATTGTATTCCAAAACCGCATCGGTGTCCGGATTCCGCTTTACTTCGCCCCAGGTATGGAACCCTGCGGTAACGGCCATTTTTCCGAACGGCGTCATCTCCATATCCACGTATTTTTCCCAGAAAGACTTACGAACCGAACAGGAATAAAGCAAAATGGCCTGCGGTTTAAATTTCCTTACCGCATTGATTCTTTCATTCACCTTCTGAACAATCAGGGAAGGATCCCCGTAGCACAGATAAATCTTCATTCCTTCGGTCACATAGCCGGCCAGGTCAAGCGTTCCGTCTTCTTCGACAGCGATGGTATGACGCAAAAGTTCATCGTCTTCCACCTTGGCAATCAGCGGAAATTCAAACGTATCCTCCGCAAAATTCTTATTCCGCTGAATCCGGAGATACTTTTCATATACTTCCACAGCAGGCATATGATCGATTTCAATTAACCGGTTCTCATCGGCTTTGGTAACCGTAAACGGATGTCCGAGTGTTCTCCAGCCGACGGATTTGTCCACATCAATATGGAAATCTTTGCCGGCATAACAGATAGCAAAAATCTTATTATCAGTCAGTCCGTCCTTATCAAAAACATAATGCTCCCCGACCGACATGCTGTGTCCGCCGGCATATCCTCCGAACACCCGGATGGACGAATCCATTTTACTCATTTCCTCTAAAATGATACGGGTGTTGAATTCCGTTCCGGGAAGCAGTAATTCTACAGCCTTCGCTTCGTCAATTTTCTCAATATCACCGCGAATCTTCGGGCCGATATCGCTTTCGTTTCCTTTTACATTGTCATAAACGAGTTTTTGAATCTGAGTTGATTCAAAGAGCATGGCAGAGATTAAGACGCCTCTCTCCATCAGTCTGGCATATCCGATTTCACCGGCGGAAATGGTTCCGGCTAAAGCCGCATCCGGAAAAATCCCCGCAATTTCCTTTGCGATATCATTTAACAGTTTCTCTTCTAAAATACCGCTGTAAATATGAAAAAGCAGGCTTTTATAGTTTCCGCTTTCCCACTCTTTTAAAATCGGCGATAACTGATCCTTAATGGTTTCGTAATACTTATACTGCACCAGCATCTGCTTCATTGCTTATATCCCCCCCGAATAACCGTTTTCAAAAAAAATTGAAAAATCAATAACCCTGATAATATTTTTACTCTTTTTTCCATATAAAATCAAGTTTAGCACGTATACGATTATTTCATCCTCTCCTCACAAGACCGTAATTATTCATATGCCAGGCAAAGTCTGTCTCCTTTAAAACCACAAAATATTCGGGTTATTTTTCGTTCTTTTAAACAAAGTATATTTCCGAAAGCTGGACTTTATTGTTTCCGTGATATACAAAATAGATCGGATAAACTCCTGCCGTGAGTGAAATTGCCGTCTCCCGGTTTGTCCACTCATCATTCAGATCCGAGAGCTGTATCCGGCCGATTTCCTCTCCGAATTCTTCCGTCCGGATTTCAAAATATTCTTCGGTTTCTTTCCGGTCGGTCATCCCTTCTTCGCCGTTTTGAAATGATGCTTCCTCGTTCCCGGTCAAAAGCGATGTTTCATCCTCTCTTATATAGTTTACCTTCTCATCCCCTTCGGGAGCACATCTTACATCCACCCGTACCGGTCCGTCATATTTCGGTGTATTCTCTTCGGTTTCTTTTCGAACTTTTACCCCGGCAGAAAATTCTCCGGGAACATCAAAATACTTAAACCCGATTAATGTTCCGTGCGAGATTTCCGCAATAAACCGCTCTTCCCCGATGTTATTTACATTCGGAAAAGACTCCCTGTAAATACTGTTTGACCCAAACGGCATATGCCCGTTTGTAATATTGCAAGCAATCACAGCGGGATATCTTCCCTCTGCCTTAAGCGGTCCGTCGTTTAATCCGCATGAAGTAATCTCCACCTGGGGAATGCTTCCGTCTTTACGGATTTCTATTTTCTCCGCACACGACTGACGACTGTAGTCCGATTTGTGGGTCAGCCGGTGATAAAAAACATACCACTGACCGTTAATCTTAATAATGCTTCCGTGCGTCGTGCCGGTCATGTTAAGCCTTGCATATGCCTTTCTTCCTTTATAGCCGACATCCCCGTTTGAAACGATGGTTCCCCCGAAACAAAAATCTTTATCCGGATAATCACTCGTTGCATAACATAGCTCGTGATTCAGCCACGAAGAATAAATGAAATAGTATTTTTCCCCGACTTTACGCATGGAAGATCCTTCAAAGAAAGGATGTGCTTCAAATGATGTTCCTTTAACATGATACGGAATAATATGTTTCGGTTCTTCCTTAACCGTCAGCATATCATCGTTTAAAACAGCCATAACCGGACCGTTTATGTTATCGGGATAAGAACGGATTTCCTCTCTCGTTTTCCCGAACATTTCCATTAAACTGTTTTCGAACGTTTCTTCTCTTTGGACTTCTTCACTTCCGTCAATTCCATACTGGGTTCCGTAATACAAACGGATGACACCGTCATCGTTCATAACGGCCGGATCAAAGCAGACATATTTTTCCATGGGCGAACCGTCTTTATTTCGCACAAAACCCAGGAATTCATAGGGTCCTTCCGGCTTGTCCGAAACCGCCACACTCATCGGTCCCACATACCCGCCGTAACCGTAATCGCCGGCCATCGAATAATATAAATAATACCTTCCGTCGTTACCGCAGACCACATCCGGTGCATACATATATTTGAGTTTCGGATACTGCGGATCCTGTTCCGCCCTGTAAATAACGCCTTCATACCGCCAGTCGCTTAAATCGTCAACCGGGGCGGAATATGTTACATAATCGAGCATGCAGAAAGTATATCCTCCCTCCTTGTCATGCGATCCGAAAATGTAAACCCGGTCCCCGAAAACATGCGGTTCCCCGTCCGGAATATATTCATGAATCGGCAAATACGGATTAAAAACCTGTTTTTTCATGATTTTACACCTCATCATACTGAAATCTTGATAAATGCTCAAAAGGCAGAATCTGTCTTCCTCTGAAAAGGCCGCAACCGTCGTTGATTAGCTGGTTGTTATATGCCTTAAACATATTCACATCGATTTTTGACAAATCCAGTTCCTGCAGTTTGACCAGTCTTTCATATGCCTCATCAAAATAACTGCACTCTCCGGGACGGATAATATCCCTTCTGGTCCGGTTTATTTCCTGGCCTTTCTCATAACCGAAGTGATTCGCATCCCCGATTTCCGCATAGTCGTCCATGTCTTTCGTACGAAGCTGTACTTCCGTATAACATCTTGTCAGATTATCATAAAGCGTAATATGAAGCGACCGGTATCCCATCGGGCGCGGAAAAAGCACATAATCCCTGTAATAAGGGCTGCTGTTTTTCGAAAGACCTCCGGTATAGTCATTCAGAAGCGTATTGGCAAGTCTTGGCGAAAATCCTTTTTCCTCCAAAAATTCAGGCAGGGTATTCGCTATTTCATAAAGATATTTTAACTCCTGCTCTTCTAAACTTTCATCTTCGGATACATGGCATTTCGGAAGGGAAATAACAATGCGGTACGCAATCAAATCGCGGAAACAATTTAAACTGTGTTTGATTTCCGCTTCGTTTGGATATTTTCCGTTGGTCTTGTAATAATCATAGATAAATTCCAGAATATTGCCGTTGAATTTTTCTTCGGCACGGATTAATGATTTGATTCGTCCCTTGAAGGTAAATGCCAGAAACGGATACTGTTTCGTCATATAAAGATAAAAATCTTTCATACGCTCCGACTGGGACGTTAAGAAATCCGAATGTTCCAAAAGTTCGATAATCTGCATCAGAAAATTGCTGTGTGCTAAATCAATCTGATTATGAGACTGAATTGCCTCTTCTTTTAAATCCGAAGAATACTGAAGAAGTATTTTAAGTACCGTATCTCCGGAGTATAAATAGTCATTTAATGTAATCATATTTATTCCTTTGTTTTTGATATTGGGGAAAATGGATTGCCTCATAATTCCTAATCCCATAATCATAATATCGCGATTTGAACATAAAGAAAAGAGGGTTTCTACCCCTCTTCCTTTTCCGTTTTTCTCGTCTTATTTATGATAATTCCGGAGAGAAACATCTTTCCCTGCTGTAATTATAACAACCGAATCCCCGCCTTATTAATCCACATAAACACCGTCCCAAAAATTCTGCATGATTACCTGACCGTTTAAGGCGTTCACTTTTACGGTAGAATACTCGTTTATAGTGAACTCATAGTATAATCCGTCCGCAATACCGGCTTTTAAGATATATGTTCCGCGAATCGGCTCTTTGCTCCTGTAACGAAACATTTGATTTTCATTCTGCTCACAAAGTTCAAAAACGGTATCAAAGACATCACTCACCGGTATAATTCCCGTCGTATCAACATCCGGTTCGGGAATGGTTAAATCATTTTCGAACCATGTATACGAAGGCTTATTTTCTTTGGTTGCACAAAAACAGTTATCCTGCAGAACAGCTCCGTTTTTATAAGCCTGCCCGAATAAACGGTATTCGCCGTTGTCCATCGGACCACCGACACCGTATACATAGATGTCACGATCAAGGCTTTTATCCGCTTCTTCGATGTAGGCTTCGATTACGTTTGCTTCGGACTTATCCCTGTTTCGCCTTTCATAGAAATCATCCGGCAGATAAGTATGATTCCCGACTTTCCGGACTCCCTCAGCGGTAAATGCGGTACTTGCCGTGGTATTGACTGTAGGAACATAAAGAACACCGCCGCTGCTGCTTACAGGATTTTTCACAAAAACATGCCTGCATCCCGTCAGCATCATTGACGTCATAAGAACCAGAGAAATAATTACTCCGAATTTTCTTTTCATGTTTTCTCCTTCGTTTGAATTTCGGATATTTATGAATTAAAAGGTTATGATTTCGAATTTATTATTTAAAATTCAAGCCTTCGCCCGTCTGAATCAACACCTGTATATTATAAACGAATAAAAGCAATTAATTTTATGGATGACAAATATATTTTTACATTTTTATAGTTCTGAAAATCATTCCGCACCTCGTGCTGCAAATACGGCCGGTACAAAAATGTACCGGCCGCAACCATTGTTAAAATATCAAAAAGATTTATTTACTGCTTCTTACAGTTTGTTCCATGCATCAATGTCATGCACGGTTCTCTTCACATAAGAGGTGTGAAGAATGTGATGTGCTTTCTCACCGCAAGGCTCTCCCATATACTCAGCATAAAGCTTCTGTAAAGAAGGATTCTCATGGGATTTACGACGAGGCATGCTCTCATCATATCCGTAAAGTACGGATGCACGTTTTGCACGGTAATCCTCAAAGTTACGAACACGAGCCGGAACCTGAGGCTGTCCGCCGCCGTTGATGCAGCCGCCCGGGCAGGCCATGATTTCTCCGAATGTATAATCCGCTTCACCTGCACGAATCTTATCCATAATCGATTTTGCATTGGTAAGTCCGGATGCAATTGCAACTTTAACCTTTACACCGCCTGCTTCATAGGTAGCTTCCTTAATTCCCTCGAAACCACGAACTTCCTTGAACTCGATCGGGCTGTCATTGGTTTC